>CAZEAX010000107.1:0-12422 GCA_964510405.1 uncultured Streptomyces sp.
TCGTTGACGAGGTCGGCGACGTACATGCAACTCTGCCTGGCGTCGGTCGAGAAGTTCACGGTGCCCGAGGTGCCGCCGATCGATTGCGGCGCGACGTGAACTTCGCCGACGTAACCGCATTTGCCCACTTCGCCATCCGGATTCGCGCAGGGCTTGCCGACTTCGGCCGCCTTGAAAACCTGCACGCGGTTGTTGCCGCGGTCGCAGGCGTAAAGCAGGCCGTCGTTGGCGAGCCGCGCGCAGTGCAGCGGGCTGCGGAAAAATTTCGGTTTCATGTTGCCGGCCTTGAAATCATCGTACCAGGCGGCGCCGTAGGCTTCGCCGCCGCCGTTTTCACCGACGACGGGATTCTGGCCGTAAGCGCCGAAATGTCCGACGTACTTTCCGGTCGCTGCATCCACGATGAGCACGCGGCGGTTGCCGTAACCGTCGGCGACATACATCAGATTCGTTTTCGGATCGACGACCATGTCGGCCGGCCAGTACGGCTCGGGCGTGCCGTTGACGCCGCCGTTGGTGTCGTTGCTGTTCGGGCCTTTCGCGCCCGCGGTGCCGATCTGGTAGACGAAGCTGCCGTCTGCTTTGAATTTAAGGATGTGCGAATCGTCGCCGAAATTCGGCGCCCACGCGTATTGACCGTGAAAGTTGCGCGCCTGGCCGTTGCCCGCGATGTAGACGAAGTCGTTGTGATCGACGTAGATGCCGTGCTCGCGCGCGGGCCAGAAGCAGCCGTCCGCCTCGCGGCACTTTTTTTCCAGGAAGCCCGGATCGCCCGGCCCGCCCCACGCCTTCAACAATTTTCCGGCCGGGTTGAACACGAGTATCGACGGCGCCGGCATGCAACAACCGTTGATCTGTCCTTGGGGCCGCGGGTGTCCGAGCGCGCTGATCGGCTTGCCTTTCTCGTCTTTGCCCGCGGCGCCCTGCATGCCGCTGTCCTGCGAGCCGACCGAACGCGGGCGGTGGTAAACCCAGATGTTGTTGTGCTTGTCGACGGCGATTCCGCCGACATCGCCGATCACCCAGTGGTGCGGCAACGGCTGAGGCCACGCCGGATCGAGCACGAAGCCGGGCGCCTCGCCTTTTTTCTCAACCGCCATGCCCTCGGCCATCCGCTGCAGAACGCGGGCCTTCTGCAGAGCGTCGGTCGCGGAGTGCTGTGCAAAGCATGACACGCTTAACACGCCGGTGAGCATTCCCGCCCAGACAACCTTCCTGAAAATCTTCGAAGCCATTTTGCCTCCCCCTTGGTATTGTCCCGTCATTCTACTAGAGGTGTTCTCAAAAATACTCCCTCGCCCCGCGTTAGTGGGGAGAGGGGATTTTTGGGATGGCCTCTCGATGCCGCGGTGTGGAGTGCATGGCTGTCGGACTTTGAGTCGGGAGCGGCCACCCGACACGCTCGCCGGTTGGCCGGCAATGGTCGCAGTCGCCGGTTGTGCTGCATTTGATGTTGGCCTAGTATCGGCATCGGAAAACTGTCGGCGCGACACTGCATGCTCCTGCGTCCTCCATTCATCCGGCGCGACCCGGCGCGCCCGCATCGAAACGAAACGGGTATGAACGGTCTCCGGCGAAATTCTGCGCGGGCATTTCCTGAAAACGGCGCGTATTCATGTCCAGCTATCTGCAGGCACTGGCAAGCTATCTGCCGAAGCTGATTGTCCAGCGCGCCAACGACGGGCGCCTGGACGGCAACGAGCCCGTCGCGGAGCGTTTTTCCGCGGCGCTGCTGTTCGCCGATGTTTCCGGATTCACCAAGCTCACCGAACGCCTCGCGGCCCAGGGGCCCGCGGGAACCGAGCACCTCACGCAGGTTCTCAACCTGTATTTCGGACGCATCATCGATATCGTCGAGCATTGGGGCGGCGACGTGGTCAAGTTCGCGGGCGACGCCTTGATCGCGCTGTGGCCGGCGCACGAACGCAACGATGACGCCATCGCGGCGGCCACTGCGAGCGCCACGACTTGCGCGCTGGAACTGCAGCGCGAGCTCAACAATTATTCCGTCGGCGAGGACCTGCGCCTGGCGATGAAGGTTTCCGTCGGCGCCGGCACGGTGAGCTGCGCGCACCTGGGCGGCGTATACGAACGCTGGGAATTTCTCCTCGCGGGTCCGCCGCTGGAACAGGTGGGTGTCGCCAACGGTCTGGCGGCGGCGGGCGACGTGGTGGTTTCCGCGGAGGCCATGGCGCTTATCCGCGGCGACATCGCCGCCGAGGCGCTTGCCGACGGCGCATTCCGCGTGAGCGGTCCGTTCGACTCGGCCGCGCCCGCCGCCGCAGCCCTCGATATCCTGCCGCGCGCGGCGGCTGCACTGCGCCGCTACATTCCCGGCGCGATTCGCGCGCGGCTCGATGCGGATCAAACCGATTGGCTGGGCGAGCAGCGCCGCCTGTCCGTGATCTTCATGAACCTGCCGTCGTTCAACGCGAACACGCCGGTGGCCGCCGCCGATGGCGCCATGAAGGCCCTGCAGATGGCGCTGTACCGCTTCGAGGGCAGCATCAACAAGATCAGCGTCGACGACAAGGGCGCGTCGCTGATCGCGGTGCTCGGCCTGCCGCCGCTCGGCCACGTGGACGACCCCGAGCGCGCGGTGCGCGCCGCCATCGCCATGCGCCAGGGCCTCAACGCCGCCGGCCATGAATGCGCCATCGGGATTACGACCGGCCTCGCGTTTTGCGGCTCCATCGGCAACGCGCGCCGGCGCGAATATACGGTGATGGGGGACATCGTCAACCTTGCCGCGCGCCTGATGCAGGCGGCCAAATCGTCCGGGCACGGCGGCTTGCTTTGCGACGAGCCGACGTGGGCGGCGGCGCGCCGCCGCCTGAGCTTCGAAACGCTGCCGCCCATTCTGGTGAAAGGCAAAGCAGCGCCCGTGAACATCTTCCGTCCCGTCGAGAGCGACGCGGCGACGCAGAATGCCGAGGCCGACTACGCAGGGCCGCCCATCGGACGCGAGACCGAGGTCGCGACACTCGTCACCCGTCTCGCAGCCATCCAGCGCGGCGACGCGGCACGCTGCGTGCTGATCAAGGCCGGGCCCGGAATGGGCAAGGAGCGCACGCTCGGCGAACTGGCGCGGCAGGCGCGCGCGCGCGGCTTTACCGTGCTGGTCGGCGCCGGGGACACCATCGACCACGACACGCCGTACGGTGCGTGGCGAGGCGTTTTTGAAAATCACTTTCGCGCCGCCCTCGCGGGCGCAGATGCAGTTGCACGGCGCTACAGCGTGCTGGGCGCGCTGCCCGCCAATCCGCGCCTGCTCAAGTCCGCGCCGCTGCTCGAGCCGGTATTGGCGCTGGGCTGGGAAGACAACGACGAAACACGCAATCTTGCCGGCAGCGGCCGCGCCGAACGCACGCGCGAATTGCTGAGCGCGATCCTGGGCGACGCGGCGTCACGGCGACCCCTCGTCATCATTCTCCACGACGTGCAATGGATAGACAGCGCGTCGGCCGCTCTGCTGACGCGCCTCGCGGTGCAAGCGGCGCCGCTCTTCATCGTCGCCTCGTTCACGCCGGAGGCCGGTCGCGACACGCCGTGGCTGGCCGACCTCGAGCGCGCCGGATCGGTGCAAGTCCTGGAACTCGAACCGCTGAGCGACGCGGACGTTATTCGAGTGGCGTGCGGGCACGTGGGTATCAGGTCCCTGCCGGATCTGGCGGCGCGCCTGATAGTGGAGCGGGCTGAAGGCGCGCCTCACTACGCCGAAGAAATTGCGCTGGCGCTGCGCGACGACGGCTTGCTCAGGATCGACGGCGACGGCGCCGAATGGAAAGGCGGTTCCGATCTCGCGGCCGTCAAGCTGCCCGACACGGTCGAAGGCCTCATCACCGCGCGCATCGATCGTCTGTCGCCCGAGGAACAGCTCACCATCAAGGTGGCGACCGTTATCGGCAGCCGGTTCGAAAGCTCCACAGTGAGCGCTATCCATCCGCTGCGCAGCGATCAACAGGCCGTGGACGGACACTGCGAGGTGCTCGATCAGGCATTGTTTACTTCGCGCGTGCGCGACGCGGGCGAACGCGGCTCACAGTACCATTTTCGCAGCGACCTGCTGTGGAAGGTGATCTACAACATGATGCTGTTTTCCCAGCGCCGCGAATTGCACGAGGCCCTCGCGGAAAAATACGAGCGCGAGGGCGTTGCAGCGGCGCCCAACATGGCGGCAACCATGGCATATCACTGGCATCGCGCCGCCGAGGACCGCACGCCGCGCCCGCTGTGCGCGCAAAAGGCGGTGAACTACTATCGCCAGTCGGGCCGCATTGCCGCCGCGGCCGCCGCGGGGCGCGAGGCCGAGAAAGCGTTTCGCAACGCGCTGGAGCTGCTGGCGCATTGGCCTGAGGGTCCCGACAAGACGAGTGTCAAAATCGAGCTGCTGCTGGGCCTGGGCGCGATGCTGATGGCGGCGAGCGGATGGACCGACAGCACGGTGGGCGAAGTGTTCGCGAGCGCGCGCGAACTATGCCTCGCCTCGGGACGCAACGATCTCCTGTTTCGCACCGTGCGCGGCCAGTGGCAGGTGGCGGTGGGCGAGGCCGAATACGGTCGTGCGCGCGAGCTAGCCGCCGACATGGTGGACATCGCCGGGCGCGCGGACGACATCGCGCTGAAAAGCGAAGCGCTGCGCGCGAGCGGGACCACCAATTTCTGGAGCGCGCAATTCGACGCGGCGCGGGACCAGCTTAACCGCGCGCTTGAACTGCGCCCGCCGGCGGGGGCGACCGAAGTCAGCCTCGTGCTGAACACGGAAGTCGCAGCGCGCGGCATCCTCGCGTGGGCCAACGCGTTTGCCGGCGACGCTGAAGGCGCGCGGCGGGAGGCCGCACGCGCCACCGCGCTCGCCGATGCCGGGCTGCCGGCTTTCACGCGCGCCTATGCTTACGGCTCCGCCATGTGGACCGCGCTGTATCTCAACGACGCTGCCGCGGCGCGCGCCGCCGCGGCGATCGTGCGCGATCTGTCGCTGGAACGCGGCTTCGATTATCTGGCGACCGCGGGCCACGTGGTGCACGGCTGGGCGAGAGCGGCGGCCGGCGACGCCGACGGAGTGCAGGAAACCGCGGCGGCGATCGCGGCGTGGCGCGGCCGGGGCAACAGCATCGGCGTGCCGATCTTTCTTCTTGTTCAGGCGAGGAGCGAACTCGCTGCCGGTGACGCGCAGGCCGCGCGCAGGACGCTCGACGATACGGTGCTGAACGCGCGCCTCGGGCGCGAAATATGGATGCAGGCGCATGCCGCGCGATTGCGTTTCGAGGTCGAGCGGGCGCTGGGCAACCACGACGCCGCAGCCAGGGCGCTCGTGGAATCCGACCGGGTGGCGCATGCCCATGGAGCATGGTTGTTTGCTTCGCAGCGCCCGGATCGTCATTGACGCCGGCGCGGCACGCCGCGTACCGGGGAAGGCGCCGCCTTGCGCTTGTGCGCGCGATGATCGATTGCTGCGCGACCGGATGGTCGTGACGGCCGACATATTATCTCCCGTCCTTAAGTTGGTTTGGCATAATAGGCGCGGGGATTTACAGGGGGCGCATTGAATGCACGTGGTAAACCGGTCACCTCGCCCGACAGCAACGCATGGAGCCGAATACGGCAAGGAGATCTGGCATGGCCCGCTTAAAATTCTACGGCGTGAGAGGTTCCATTTCGGTCAGCGGCGAGGAGTATCTGCAATTCGGCGGCAATACGACCTGCGTGCTTCTGGAAGGCCCGCATCGCACGGTCATCCTGGACGCCGGCACGGGCATTCGCGAGCTGGGCAAGGAAATGGAGCAGGATCCGCACCTGGGCATCGATCGTCCCTGTGTCGTAGCGTTCTCCCACTTTCACTGGGATCACATTCAAGGCCTGCCGTTTTTCAAGCCCGCCTACGATGCGCGCCGCACCTTCACCATCAGCGCGATCGGCAAGGAACGCAGCGGCATGGATTTGCACAGCATCTTCGGCGCGCAGATGCAGGAACAATATTTTCCGGTCACCCTCGACGGCATGGGCGCAAAGCTCGAGTATCTGCAGACGGCCGACGACCAGTTCGTCAACGAGAACGCCTTCGTCAGCGTGGTGAAACACAAGCATCCCGGCGGCGCATACAGTTACCGCTTCCAGGACACCGAAGGCAAGGTGCTCGTGTTCTGCACGGATATCGAGCACGGCGAGACTCTCGACCCCAAGATAGTCGAGCTGGCGCGCGGCGCCGACGTGCTGATACACGAAGGGCAGTACACCACGGAGGAACTGCCGCGTTTTCGCGGCTGGGGCCACAGCAGCTGGGCGCAGGCGGTGGAAGTGGCCGAGCGGGCCAAGGTCAAGCAACTCATAATTACGCATCACGATCCCGACCATAACGATGCGTTTTTGCTCGACGTCGAAAAACAATGCCAGGCCCGGTTCCCGGATACCCTCCTGGCCCGGGAGAAAATGGAAGTTACGTTCTAGAGTTGCCGCGATTTTCCACTGCGGGCCGGCGGCGGACGTTCATCCCCGATCAGTTCAGCTTTACAACTTTCAGCACGGTCGACCATTTGGCAAGGTCGTTGCGAAGAAACGTGGCGAATCCGTCCGGACTGCCTGCAATCCTCATCCAGCTGCGTTGCGCGATCAAACGCTCGAGCTCCGGCGATTTCAGAACGGCAATGATGTCGCCGTTCAGTTTTGCGATGATGTTCTGCGGGGTGCCCGCCGCCGCGAGCGCGCCGATCCAGACGCCTTCGTCGTAGTCGCGCAGGCCCGCCGCTTCCGCGATCGTCGGCACGTTCGGCAACAGCGCCATGCGGTCTTTGGAGCTGACCGCCATCGCTTTCGCCTTGCCGCTCGCGATGTGCTCCATGACGTCGGCGGGCGCGACGAAGCCCATTTGAACTTCGCCGCCGATCAGCGCAACGAGGGCGGGGCCGTTGCCCTTGTAGTTGATGTTGCGCATATCGATGCCGGCCCCGTGCATGAAGACCGCCATCATCAGTGCAGACGCCGTGGCCGGACCGCCGGAACCGAAATTCAACCGGCCGGGTTGCGCGCGCGCCAGCGCGATGAGTTCCTGCACGGAGTTGACCGCGAGCGCTGCGGGATTGGTGACGAGTATGTCGGGCGCCGAGGTGAGCAACGATATCGGCGCAAAACTGCCGAGCGGATCGTAAGTGAGCTTGAAATGGCTGGGCGCGATCGTGTGGGACGTCGAAGTCCACAGTATCGTGTGCCCGTCGGGCGCGGAGCGCGCCACGTACTCGGCCGCTATGGTGGAGTCGGCTCCCGTCCGGTTTTCGATGACGACGGGCTGGCCCCATTTATCCGCGAGCCTGGGCGCAAGAATGCGGGCGAGCGTGTCGATGCTGCCGCCCGGCGCAAAACCGACGACGATACGTACCGGCTTCTCCGGAAAGGCCGCCGCTTGTGCGGCGGCGGCAAATGAGGCCGGCGCGCAGCATACACAGACGCTCAGCATTGAATGCCGTAACCGGCTCATCGTTTATACGCGTCGGCGATTTTTGACGACTGATAGCTCGCGAGCCGCCATTCATTGTCCGGCTGCAGCACCCACACGCACGTGATTCGATTGTCGTTCAGGCGCTCGCCGCCATCGGTCGTCTGCCAGTTCTGCATGTGGCAGGTGAGAACCGCCACGCTCGAATGATAAATGCGCACGCGCACGTCTTCCGGTTTGAACCTCAGGTATTTTCCCGCCCCCGACTTTTGATAGGCGAGATAACTTTGCTTGCTGTCCACCCGGCCGGAAGCATGCGTATATACGAGATCGTCCGCCAGCAGACCGGCAAGCGCGGCGAGATCGCCGGCCGCCAGCATGGAGCAGCGGCGGGACTCCAGTTCGAGAATTCGTTTTTCGATCGGGGAGGCAGAAGCGGATGCCGGAAGCGGCGACATTTTGGCGACCTCAGGCAGGCTGATAGTGCAGATCGACTTTGCCGAGTTCGCCGAATGTCGCTTCCACGTGCGCGTGCGGCGGAACGGACGGCGCACCGAGGCAGGTGCCGGTCGTGACGATTTGTCCGCGCGTCAGCCATCGATCGGTGCGGGCGAGCGTGTTGGCGAGCCATGTCAGCGCATGCAGCGGATGTCCCATCACTTCCGCACCGGAACCCCGCGCGACGGGTTGACCGTCGCAATACACGGCGACCGGAATCGTCGCGAGGCCGGCATCCCGCCAGTTCGGCACGCTCGCGCCGCAAACGAGGCCGCCGGAATGCAGATTGTCGGCAATCACCGAGTAAGCATTCATCTCCTGCGGGTTGCGATGCCGGGAGGCGAGAACCTCGATCGCCAGGTACATCTCGTCGATCGCCGCGATGACATCCGCGATTTCGTAGGGCGCACTGCGCGGCGGCAGGTCCGAACCCAGGCGAAACGCGTACTCGGCCTCGACCATCGCCAGCCTTGGCGGCGTCGGCAAGGTTGCAGGACTTCGATAAAGCACCGAACTGAAAACGGGGCCATAACCCGGTTCGGTCAGGCCGCGCAACGCATGCTTGGTCGGGTCCGTGTAGCCGATCTTCCAGCCGGCCACGGGCCACGCCAGCTTACGTGCAATGCCGGCTTGAATGAGATACGCGTCGGCAACGCTTGCCGGGCGCAGTTGCGCAGGAAGATCGACCGGATTGCCCGAGAGTCTCGCTTCAACAAGCAGGTCGGCGGCCCGCGAAATTTCTTCGGACGTCATCGCGCAGGCATCAAGGCGCAGTCACGCGATCGACGCAACTCCTGTCGAAATCCTTGGCGCCTTTCGCGCCAGCCAGCGTTCCCATCGGCCCGTCGACGTAACCGCCGATCGTGCATTTGATGGCGGCGCCGGCGTTGTTCTGCGTCGTCTTGTTCGGCCCGTCGGTGCGCGGCTCGCTGTCGAAGTTCACGCCGCTGTTGAAGTTGACGGTGATCGCATCGCCGCCGTTGCCGTTGATCGTGTTGGCGATGACGTCGGCTTGCGCATTCCGATGGACGGCGATGCCGCTCTCCTTGTTGCCGCTGATCGTGTTGCCGACGATCCATGCGCCGGCAGTCCGTTCGATGTTGATGCCGGGCCCGCCGTTGTTGCGGATCGTGTTGGGTCCGAGCGCGGGCACGCGGGGAATGTAAACGCCGATGTAAGCGTAGGAGGCTCCCGTGATGTCGATCCCGATGCCGCCGCTCTGTTCGACGGTGGTGTTGAGTATGCGCACGATGCTGCCCTTGTCGATGTGGATTCCGCGCCCGCTGTTTTTCGTGACGAGGTTGCCGTCGACCACCGCCGACGCGGGGCCCGACAGATGGATGCCGTCCTGGCCTCCCGTCACCGTGAAGCCCTTGATGGTGATTTCCTTGCCGCGGTTGTAGAACACGTGCGGCGACGCCTGCTGGCCGCCCGGATGCTGAATGATCGCTTTCTTCTGGCCGTCGAACGTGACGCGGGTGATTTCGGGCGGAATGCTGACCTGTTCCCTGCACGTGCCGCTCACGAGCACCGTGTCGCCGGGTTTCACCGTCGCATAGACGCTCGCGATTGTATTGCCTGCGTCGCAATCGACGTTGAGGGTGGCGGCCTGCGCCGGTGAAATGCAGAGGGCCGCGAGGAAGGCCGCTTTTGCGGCGATATGTATGGTTGCCATGCGCATTTGATTCTCCTGAAAAGAGTAGTCTTTTCTCCGCTATCTGCTGCCCCCATCCCGGCCTTCCCCCGCTTCGCAGGGGATGGTGAGACCAGCGCACGGAGAACGACAGAATATGTACGTGCGGTTATACGATCGAAAATTTCTGGAACGTGTGGCAATCCTCGGCGACGCGGCCGCGATTCACCGCGAAAGTCCACGTGACTTCGCTCACGTAGAGATCGTTATTCGAATCGAGCGCGAGGCCGTGAGGGGCTGCGAAGCTGCCCGGCGCTTCGGCTTGCGGCGTGCCCCAGCGCGCGAGCATCTTGCCGTTCTTGTCGTAGACGCTCATGCGCGCATGGCGCGTTTTGTCCTTGGTGATCTTGCCCAGGGGGCCGAATGAAGTGTCGCCTTCGTACCACGCGAGTTCGGTCACGTAAGCGCGGCCGAGTGTATCGAAGCAGAGGTGAGTAGGGCGCTGGGTGTCGGTCCATTCGCGCAGGTATTCGCCGTCGGGCGTGAAGATCTGGATGCGGTCGGCCTCGCGGTCGCAGACGTAGACGAGCCCTTCGGCGTCGATCGCGATGCCGTGCGGCAGATGGAACTGGCCCGGGCCTTTGCCGGGTTCGCCCCACGAGCGCTTCAGTTCACCCTTCGGCGAAAAGATGTGCACGCGTGCGTTGCCATAGCCGTCGCTGATGTAGATGTCGCCGTTGAGCCCGATCGCGACGTTGGTCGGACGGTTGAACGGACCGGCGGGGCGCTTGATGCTGGCGACGGTCTTGCCGTCGTAGCCCGTGTCCGACGGCGTGTTCAGCACGCCCATCGTCATCAGCAGCCTGCCCTCGGGCGTGAACTGGCGGACGGTGTGATTGCCGTCGTCGGTGGCGAAGATCGTGCCGTCGGGCGCGATGTAGATGCCGTGCGTGCGGTGCGAGAACATGCCTTCGCCCCACGAGCGCTTGAAGTTGCCCTGGCTGTCGTAAATGATGACGGGATGATCGCCGCGGCAGATGAGAAACACGCGGTCTTCCTGATCCACCGCCACGCCCGCCACGTCGCGATGCGCCCAGCCTTTAGGCAGTTGCTCCCAACCTTCGACGACCGAATACTGGATCTTGTCCGACTGCGGCATGCGTTCCTCCCCTGGGCAAATCGTAATTAATTTTCAGCCGCGGATAAACGCGGATTAACGCAGATGTAAATATCGAGGGCAGAGGGCAACGAGCCGATGTAACGTTGCCACCGCCTCAGAGTCGGTTCATCCGTTTTCGACTTATCCGCGTTTATCTGCGTTCATCTGCGGTACATGGTTTGGACGATTCAGGACTTACTTCTTTTTCCCGCCGCCGCGGCGCGCGATGAAATCGAGCGTCGCCTGCGCGCACTCGTCGGGCGCGACCGCCGCGGTGTGATAGCCGTCGACCTTGATTGCGATGAGTTCGGAATCGGGAATCTTCTTCTGATACGCCTTGAACTCGGCGATGCTGCGGCGCTTGGTGTCGTTGGCGATGACGAGCGTCGGGCACTTCACGTTTTTCAATTCCGGATTCAGATCGACGCCGCCGACCCAGTTCACGTAGGCGTGGCCGGTCGATACCGCCGTTTGTCCCATGAGATCGACCCACCAGTCGACGCCGCGCGGCGGCATCTTGCTGCCGAGGCGTCCACCCATCGTCCAGCGCGACCAGCTGCGCATGCCGTAGCGGTCCATGTGGTCGAGCCAGCCGGGCACGGTCGGGCCTTTGACCGGCGAGCAGACGAGCGTCGCGGTCTTGATGAGATGCGGATACAGCATCGCGAATTTCAGCACCGGCATGCCGCCGCTCTTGCCGCCGATCACGTGCACGGGGTCGTGCGGCGACAGCGCGCCGACCACGCGCGCGAGATCGTCCGCAAAGAGTTGCGTCGTGAATTCGAAATCCTCGGGCACGGCGCCGGTCTGGCCGAAGCCGCGCTGGTCGTAGCGGATCACGCGGTACTTGCGCGAGAAGTGCGGCACCCACGCGCGCCACGCTTCGGTGTTCTCGGTGAAGCCGTGCACGAACACGACGGTCTCCGGTTTCGTCCACGCGTCGGTGTGATCGTCGATCTTGTAGAAAACTTTGAAGTCGGGTGCGAAATCGAGAAACGGCATGAAGAGGTCCTTGGTTGGGGCAGGCGCGTACGCGCGCTGCGATGATCGTGTGCGTGATTCTACCTTGCGCTTCGGCGGGCGGCCAACCGATACGCTGCATTTTGCTGTGCTAAACTTTATAAATCGGTGATTCAGTCATTTGGTGATTCAGTGATTGGGTGACTCGATCGCTTAATTCCTCAATCACTCAATCCCCGGTTTTATTACGCCGCCGCCCGCTACGCGAGGAGAAAATCATCCGCTTCCCAACTTCGATCAAGGTCGTCGCGTTCGCTCTTTGCGCAGCGCTCTGCGTCAGCGCGCACGCGCAATGGCAGCCGACCCGTAATGTCGAGATCGTCGCGCCCGCGGCGGCGGGCAGCGCGCTCGACGCCGTGGCCCGCCTGGTGCAGAAAGTGCTGCAGGACAGGAAGCTCGCCACGGCGACGCTCACCGTCGTCTACAAGGCGGGCGGCGGCAACGCGGTCGGTTTCAACTATCTGAATTCGCGTCCGGCCGACGGCCACGCAATTCTCGTCACGCCGTTCACCATCATCACCAACAGGATCACCGGCGCGAATCCGATCAACTATCAGGACATCACGCCGATCTCGATGCTCGCCGACGAGCACATCGCGTTCGTGGTGAATGCCAATTCGCCGATGAAGACCGGCAAGGACCTGCTCGAGCGCATGAAGCGCGATCCCGCGTCGTTGAGCATC
>CAZEAX010000108.1:0-12337 GCA_964510405.1 uncultured Streptomyces sp.
CGCCGTAATTTCGGTCTCGATATGCAGGGTAACGTTGGGCAGCGATCCGATGCGGTCGACCAGATAGCGCGACATGTTCTTGTTAAGATCGTTGCCGCGAATCAGCAAATGTACGTGCGTCGCGTGGCTCGCGAGGAACACCACGGCCTGCCCCGCCGAGTTGCCGCCGCCCACCAGCACCACGTCCTCCTGCCGGCACAGATTGGCTTCGATCCGCGACGCCCAGTAATAAACCCCGCGGCCTTCGTACTGTTCAAGATCGGGAATTTCCGGACGCCGGTAGCGCGCGCCCGAGGCGATCACGACGGTCCTGGTCATCACCCGCGAGCCGCAGTCGAGGTTCATCGTGAGCGGCGAGCCGCTGCAGTCGAGCTGTTTCACCCCGACCGGCACCGCGACATCGGCGCCGAATTTTTGCGCTTGTACGTATGCACGTCCGGCCAGCGCCTGGCCCGAGATGCCGGTCGGGAAACCGAGATAGTTCTCGATGCGTGAACTCGCGCCTGCCTGGCCGCCGATCACGCGCGTATCGAGCACCAGCACCGACAGCCCTTCCGATGCGGCATATACCGCGGTCGCGAGGCCGGCCGGGCCCGCGCCGACGATCGCGATATCGTAGACGTGTTCGGCGTCGAGATTCGGGTACATGCCCAGGCGGTGCGCGAGTTGTTGCTCGGTGGGACATTTCAGGACCGCGCCGTCGGGGCAGACGACCAGCGGCATCTCATCCGCGCGCGGTGCGTGCAGTTTCACCATGTCTTGCGCGGGCTGCTCCAGCGCGGGATCCATCACCGTGTACGGATGGCCGTTGCGCGAGAGGAAGCCCTGCAGGCGTACCAGGCCCGCGTCGCCGGGTGCGCCGATCAGGACCGGGCCGCCCGCGCCGGTTTCGATCAGGCCGACGCGGCGCAGGATGAGCGCGCGCATGATGCGCTCGCCCAATTCGGCTTCGGCGATCACCAGCGCGCGCAATGACGCGGAATCGATAGTCAGCGCTTCGACTACTTCCAGTGCGCGCCCGTCGACGAGCGAAGGACGCCCCGAGAGTTGGCCGACTTCGGCCATGAATTGCCCGGGCCCGTTCTCCACGACGCCCAGCTCGGGGCTCATGGCGTTTTTGCGCGTGACCGCGACACGTCCGCGCAGCAATACCATCATGCCCGCCCGCGGCTTGCCCGCTTCGAACAACAGTTCTCCCGGGTGCCATGTCTTCACCTCGCCAAAGCGCTGCAAACGGCTGATTTCGTCGGGCGTGAGATCGGGAAACATCTGCTCGCGGCGCGACGCGAGATCCGGCGGCAGTGCCGGCGTCGTTATTCCGGCGGCGGCATGCACGCCGCTGCCGCTGTTCGGAGCGCAGGTTTCGATCGCGAGTGGAATATCGGGCGCGGGGCTCATCGCCCTCCTTTATGCGGCGGCAACGGCGTCTGGTTGCCGGTGAAGTCGAGCATCGCTTCATCGACGTAACACCAGCCCCACGGGTCGTGCGGGAAAAACGATTCCATGATCGGATGGCCGGTCGCCTTGTAATGCTTCGTCGCGTGCTTGTTTTTCGAGCTGTCGCAACAGCCGACGTGCCCGCACGAGCGGCAGATGCGCAAATGCACCCAGGTGTCGCCCATCTTCAAACATTCTTCGCAGCCGTCCGCGGACGGCGTCACGTTGCGTATCGTTGAAACATGTGTGCAGTTCATGGACCTTGCCTGTGCAAGAGTGCCGGAAGGACGCAGCGGCGGGTTAGAGGAGGCGGTACAGGCTGTGCATCCGGTTGAACGTGTGCGGCCGGACCTTGGGTTTCCAATCGCCGGTGTCGGATGCGGCAACCCACGCCGGACCCTGGGG
The DNA here is from genome assembly GCA_964510405.1 of uncultured Streptomyces sp. GTDB lineage: Bacteria > Pseudomonadota > Gammaproteobacteria > Burkholderiales > SG8-41 > PALSA-1004. The sequence continues at coordinate 1,843 of CAZEAX010000108.1, forward strand.
CACGTCGGGCGACGACACGCGGTAGATCGCCGCATATTTGGGAATGCCGTCGACCGGCTTCTCAAGCACATAGCGTTTGACGTCGAGCACGCCCGGCACCTTGGAAATCAGCGGGACATGCTGTTCGTCATACACGCGGTTGAACTCGGCTTCGACGTCCGGCTTGACGTCCATCTGGACCAGATAAATGTATTCGTTCATGTTTTCACTTTCTGCGGTGGTGGGATGATCGGATAGCGTCGCGCGTCGGCGCACTCAAATGTTTGTCGGCCCGGCGGTGAAGCGCAACAACGTTGGCGCAATCGCGGCGTCCACCCGCATGGCGCACCAAAACCGGACTCCGGATCATTTTATCGGTGCATCCGGAAATGGTCGAGGGAACGGATTACAATCGGCGCGTGAAGCCTTGCCCCCGGCCGCGCCATGTAACCGCGTGGGGAACTCGCTGGAACGCCGCTTGCTGGCGGTCAGCGAGTTGAGTCTTGCAAGCCGCGAGGCCTCGTGGCCTCAACGATGCACTTTAGCGCGCGTTTCATGCCGGGAGTACACACGTTATGAATAATTGGAAATGGAAAGTCGCGCCGGCCGTAGCCGCGATTTTTGTCTGCAATTTGCCGGCGCGGGCCCAGTCCGCCAAGACCGAGTATCCCAACCGCCCGATCAGGCTGGTCGTGCCATACGCGCCCGGCGGCACCACCGATTACGCGGCACGCATCCTCGGCTCCAAGCTGACGGATGCATTGGGACAGACCGTGGTGGTCGACAATCGCCCGGGCGCGGGGTCCATCATTGGCTCCGACGTCGTTGCCAAGGCGATTCCCGACGGCTACACATTGTTGATGGTCGATACGGGCTTCAGCATTACGCCTGCGCTCTATGCGAAATTGCCCTTTGACGCCGTCAAGGATTTCTCGGCAGTGACCGAGGCGATGCGCGTTTCGAACTGGCTGATCGTACCGGCGGCACTGCCGGCCAGGTCGGTCGCCGATCTGGTTGCGCTGGCAAAAGCCAAGCCGGGAACGCTGACCTTCGGCTCCGGCGGCGTGGGCTCGCCTTTTCACATGGCGGGCGAACAGTTCAAGTTGGCGGCGCGGATCGATATCGTGCATGTGCCGTACAAGGGCGGCGGACCGGCGCTGACCGATTTGATCGGCGGACATATCTCGCTGCTGTTTCCGACGATGACGATTGCGCTGCCCCATGTGAACGCCGGTCGCCTGCGCGCGCTCGCGGTAATTGCACCGAAACGGGCGGCCGCCGAGCCCGACGTCCCGACGATGGCGGAGGCGGGCCTGCCGGCGGTGACGATGACATCGTGGTACGGCATGTTGGCGCCGGCGGGTGTGCCCCGCCCGCTGATCGATATGCTGTCCGCCGAAATCCGCAAGATTCTCGCGCAGCCGGACGTGCGCGAGCGCCTCGCGAGTCAGTTCGCCGAACCGGTCGGCAGCACACCGGCCGTGTTCGCCAAACTGGTCGCCGGCGAGATCGTCACCTGGACTGCCGTCGCCAAAGCGGGCGGCATCAAGGCGGAGTGATTACGCCGGGGTGACGCGGCGTACCTGGAAATCGTACCGGCGCGCGGGATTCGCGACGAGCACTTTTTCGCGCTGCGCGGCGTCGGGAATCCAGGCCGCGAGCATGTCGGCCAGATCGCCGTCGTTCGGCATCTGGTGCAGTCCCATCGGATGCGGCCAGTCCGTCGCCCACACCGTGCGTTCGGGCGCCGCGGCGACGACCGCGCGCGCCAGTGCGGTGACGTCCGCAAATTCGGGCGCTCGCTCCGAGACGAAGTAAACGCCCATGATTTTTGCCCAGACGTTTTCCCGCCGCAACAGGCGCAACAACGCCTGGAAGGGCGGCGCGTCGATGCCGTCCTTCGCGTTCACGCGGCCGAAATGATCGATCACGATGTCGATCGGCAATTTGCTCAGCTGCTCTTCGATGTCCGGATATTTTTTGAAATCGATGAAGAATTGCAGATGCCAGCCCAGGTCCTTCAGCCGTCCGGCAAGCCTGGGCGCCTGCGCCAGCGTCAAGCCGGGCGTCGATGCGGCGAGATTGATGCGCACGCCGCGCACGCCGGCCTCGTGCATGTCCCGCAGTTCGCGATCGGTGACGTTCTCGTCGATGACCGCGATACCCCGGAACGCAAAGACGCCCGAGCGCAGCGCGTCGAGCATCGCGCTGTTGTCGGTGCCGTAAACGCTCGGCTGCACGAGCACCGCCCGTTCGCAGCCGATGGTCGTCAACATGCGCACGAAGTCCGCGTACGCGGCATCGGGTGCGATATAGCCCGCATGCGGCAGAAACGGGTAGCGGCTCTGCGGCCCGAAGACGTGCGCGTGGCAATCGCAGGCGCCGCGCGGAAATTGCAGTTTCGGCTTGCGGGTATCGGCTTGCGGCCCGGGTATCGTTGGCGGGCGCGGTGCTGGCAGCGGCATGTGCATGGACCGGTGAATAGTTGAGGGCTATTGCGATGATAAAGGTAAATCAATGCCGCGCGTTCGTCACGCGCTTGTGTTAATTTCCGTCCCTTGCATATTCACATAGAGCGGGGACTTGCAACATGACGGGCGGCACAAAAAAATGCGGATGGGGCGTCGCGGGTTTGGGCTGGGTCGCCGGCGACTTTGTCGTGCCGGCGATGGTACAGCAGGGCATGCAGCTCGCAGCCTGCGCCGGCAGTACGCCGGAAAAATCGCGGGCGTTCGCGCAGCGCTTCGGTTTTTCGCGCGCGCACGATAATCTCGATTCGCTGCTGCGCGATCCCGCGGTCGACGCCGTGTACCTCGCGCTGCCGAACGCGATGCATCACGAAGCGGTATTGGCCGCCGCACGCGCGAAGAAACATATCCTGTGCGAAAAGCCCTTTGCGATGAAACTCGAGCACGCGCGCGAAATGGTCGCCGCCTGCCGCGCTGCCGGCGTGGTCTTGCGCATCGCCCATCAGATCCGGCTCGATGCGGCCGTCACGCGCGCGCGCGAAATCGTGCGCTCCGGCCGCCTCGGCCGCCTCGCCGAGATTTCGCTCGAGCGCGGCTCGGCCAATCCGGCGCGCAAGACGTGGCGGCTCGACAACAAGCAAAGCGGCGTGATCTTCGACGTCGGCGTGCATCTGCTCGATTTGATCCAATGGGTGAGCGGGCGGCGCTTCGTCGAAGTCAGCGCGTTCAGCCATCCCGACCGCAAGCTCGGCAAGTCCGACGACACCGTGACCGTGCTCGGCCGCCTCGACGGCGAATGCCATGCGGTCGCGCGCGCGACGCGCGAAGTCGGCAGCGCCGAGAACAGCCTGATAGTCGAAGGTTCGGACGCGACGCTCTTTACTTCGTCGCTGCGTTTCGCGAAGGAGCATGTCGTCAGCGTACGCGACAAAAACGGCGTGACCGAAGAACGCTTTGCGGCGAGCCCCGCATATGCATGGCAAATGAGCGCGTTCGAAGCCGACCTGCGCGGCGAGCGCAGCCTTTTGCCGGACGGCGAAGAGAGCCTGAAAAACGTCGCGACGACGGTGGCCGTCCTGCAGGCGATCGACGAGCGCCGCATCGTAACGGTCCCGGCGGTGCCGTGATTTAGTGCGCGCCTGCGGGCGCTGCGGAGTTCGCATGAGGAGGAATCGATGAAGTGGCCGCACACAGCGTGTTGGTTCGTCGCCGGCGCATTGCTTGCCGGCGCGGGCGCGGCGAGCGCGCAGCCCGCCGGCTATCCGTCCAAGCCCATCCGTTTTCTCGTCGGCGTCGCGCCGGGCGGCGGCACCGATTTCATCGCGCGCCTGATCGGCGCCAAGCTGACCGAGCGGTTCGGCCAGCCGGTGATCACCGACAATCGCACGGGCGCCACGGGCACCATCGCGCTCGAGATGGTCGCCAAAGCGCCGCCCGACGGCTACACATTTGCGGTATTCAACATCGGCCATCTCACGTAGGCGCTGCTGGCGCGCGTGCCGCGCATCGATCCCGCGCGGGACTTCGCGCCCGTCAGCCAGATCGCGACCGGCACGCTGATGCTGGGCCTCAACGCAGGCATACCCGTGAAGTCGCTCGATCAGTTCATCGCCTACGCGCGCGCGCGGCCCGGGCAGCTCAACTACGGATCGGGCGGGCAGGGCAGCACCCAGCAGCTCGCGATGGAACTGCTCAAGCACGAAACGCATATCGACCTCGTGCACGTGCCGTACAAAGGTTCTTCGCCGATTGCGGTCGATCTCGCCGCGGGCCAGATTCAGGCCGCGATCTCGAACCTGCTCGCCCTCTATCCGCACGCCAAGGCGGGGCGCCTGACCGCCCTCGCGGTCGTCAGCGTCGCGCGCAATCCGCTGGCGCCGGAACTGCCGACCATCGCCGAACTCGGCTACCCGAAAGTGCAGACCGATTTGTGGCAGGCGATGCTGGCGCCCGCAAAAACGCCGCCCGCGATCGTCGAAAAAATTTCGCGCGCGATCGCCGGGATCGTGCACGAGCCCGATGTCGTGCAGAAGCTTGCATCGCAGGGCGGCGGTCCCGCGGGAACCTCGCCGCGAGAGTTCGCGCAATTTCTGCACGGCGAGAGCGTCAAGTGGCTGACGCTCGCGAAAGAAGTGAACGTCACCGCCGACTGAGCGTCAGCGCGTGCGTGCCGCGACTGCGCCGGTACCCGCGTGTTCGCCCGCGCGCCGCCCGAATACCGCGCCGCGCAGCACCGAAGTCGCACCCGGATATTTGCCGTAGTAAAGCCCGACCGTTTCTCCCGCAGCGTAAAGGCCGGTCAATGCGTCGCCGTCGTTGGTGACGACCTGCGCGTTTACGTTGACCTTGAGTCCGCCGAACGTGAACGTGTTCGACGATATGACCGGATAAGCGTGGTACGGGGGTTTGTCGAGCGGCACCGCATAGTTCGACTTGACCGGCGTGAGCCCGGCGGTCGCGAGGCCGTCGAGCGTGCGGGGATTGAAATTTCCCGCCGGGCACGCGCGGTTGTATTCGTCGATTGTCCGCTGGGCGGCTGCGCCGTCGAAGCCGAGCTCTTTTCCCAGCGACCTCACATCCGGCGCGCTTTCGGGCGGCTGGTCCGACCGCACGCAGCGCCGCCAGTTTTCGATCGCATTGATCTTGTCGTCGAGTATGCAGAACGCGATGCCGTGCTTCTGGTCGGCAATCGTGCGCGCCGTTTCCTCATAGCTCGCATCGATCGGGCCCGGCGCCTCGTCGAGAAAACGCCGGCCACTTTCGTTGACAAGAATTCCGTAGGGATACGCCATGACGATGGGTTCGGTCGCGCCGGAGCGCGGATCGATCGGTTGCGCGTGATACTCCGCGAAGTCGCCCGCGGGCGCCGCGCCTATCTTAAGCGCCATCGCGATGCCTTCGCCCTTGTTGTAGTAGCCGCCGTGCGCGACCGGGCGCAGGTAACGGCCTTTGGCGCCGATGTAGCGCACGACCATTTCCGGATTGCCTTCGAATCCGCCGCACGCCAAGATGACCGCGGCGGCCCGGTAGGCAAGCAGCCCGCCGCTTTGCGAAATCGCCCGCACGCCGCACACGTCGCCGCGCGCGGATTGAATAAGTTCCTGCGCCGTCGTCTCAAAAAAGAATTTGACGCCGATCTTCTGCGCGTGCGCCGTCATCACTTCGATGAGATGCAGGCCGCCGCCGCTGATCGCGATGCGCGGTGAAGCGCGCGGCGTCAGCCCGTAGAAGCCGATGCCGCCGAACTTGACGCCGTGCGTCTTGAGCCATGCAATGGTTTTCGGTGCCGAGTCGGCGAAAAATGAAATGAGTTCGGGATCGGTGAACGGCGCCGCGCGCACGAGCGGCGGCCAGTTGGCGTAGTCGAGCACGGTGGCCGCGGCAAAATCGGGCTGCACGTGATAGCCGCAGTTGTCGAGAAAGACGGATTCGAAGTCGGCGGACACCGCGTCGTCGCTTTGCATGCGGATGGCGGCGGTGGTGTAGCGCGTGTTGCCGCCGCGTTCGTCGTAAGTCGAGCGCTCGAGCACGGCAACCCGCGCGCCCGCCTCGGCGGCGGCCACCGCGGCAGTCAATCCCGCCACGCCGCAGCCGACCACGACAACGTCGAATTCCGGCGCCCCGCTATTCTCCATTCTTGCCATGTCCAGTCTCGTTTGCGTCAAGTGCGATCATAGCGTTGTTCCGTTGGCCTCGCGCAGCGGTTAGGCGAATTTGCGGCCGGTCAGGGTATGCAGTAATCTTTCCCGCGGCTTCGATTCGGCAAACGGACAACAAGGGGGAGCGATGAATCTGCCATGGTACGGACGCTGCGCGGGCGCGGCATGTGCTTTTTTCACGATGCTCGGCATCACTGGGTGCACAAACATGACCAACGACAAGACGATCACGCTCGCCGAACAGGGCAGCTTTTTCGTCGGCGGCCGCGTCGTCCAGGGCAAGGGCGTCTACGATCCGGCGAAGGACACCGGCAATACCAACGAGGGCAACGCGTTCTGGGCGGACCAGATGTACGTGCAGTACCAGATCCCGGCCAATCCGCGCAAGTATCCACTCGTGCTCGTGCACGGCGGCGGCGGCACCGGCCGCGTGTGGGAGACGACGCCCGACGGACGCGAAGGCTACCAGACGCTGTTTCTGCGCCGCGGCTACGCCGTTTACATCGTCGATTTTCCTCGCCGCGGGCGCGCGGGATTTCCGAGCTACAACGGTCGTTTCGGCGAAATCGACGGGGCCGCAGTGGTGCCCGACTATACCAATCGCGCGGGCCTTCAATACGCGTGGTCGCGCTGGCGGCTCGGGCCGAAATATCCGGACGTGTTTCCCGTTCAGCAGTTTCCGATGGCGGGCCTCGACCAGTTCACTCAGCATCTCGTGCCCACGGTGTCGGACGATCCCGAAATCATCTCAACCGCGCTCGTCGCGCTGCTCGACAAGATCGGGCCGGCGATCGTCGTCACGCATTCGCAGTCGGGACTCTTCGGCTGGCTCGCCGGCGCGCGCTCGTCCAACGTGAAGGGCATCATCAGCTACGAGCCGGGCTTCGTGTTTCCGCAGGGCGGGATGCCGGCGCCGATTCCGCTCTATAAAGGCACGCAAGTCGCGGGCACGCCCGTGACGCCGGCCGAATTTGCCAATCTGGCGAAAATGCCGATCCAGATCGTGTACGGCGACAACATTCCGCAAACGCCGATACCCGATCTCGTGGCGGACGGCCGTCGCGCGCAGCAGGTGACTTCGCGATTGTTCGTGCAGGCGCTGAACAGCCAGGGCGGCAACGCGAGCGTCTTGCGGTTACCCGAGGTCGGCCTCTACGGCAATTCGCACTTCATGTTTTCCGATCTTAACAACGTCGCGGTCGCGGACCAGATGTCGCAGTTCCTCAACGCGAAGGGGCTCGATATTCGTTAGCCGGCGCGTCCGCCTATGCGGTAATCAACGCGACTATGTCATCGATGACATTGTTCGCGATAGCTTCGAGTTCCTGCGCGGTGCGGTTCTGAATCGGGTGCGGCACCCACGCGACCGCGGCATCCATGCCGAGGGCCTTCATCTGCGCGGCGGCGGCGGGCTTGAACGCTTCGGTTGCGACCGCGCATCCGGGAATTCCGCGCCGATCGAGATTGGACAGGTCGTGCAGACTGCACGACGTGCACGAGCCTCAGTCGGCAAGCCCGACGACGACTACGCCGCAACGCTCGACGATCGCCTGCACGATCGCTTCGGGCGCCGGTTTCGTGTGCGTCGCCTTCGCGAAGCGCGCGACTGAAAATTCGCGCTGCGTCAGCAGCCGCTCGATCGTGTCGAGAAACTCGTTGCTGCGCTCCTTCGAAATCGACAGCAGTCCGATCGTCACGTCCTCGAGCCGCGCCGGCGGCGCGCGCCGCGCGCGCCGTTCGGGTGAGAGCCCCGCCGTCGGATCGAGCATGTGATAGCCGCGTTCGTTCATGTGCCTATCTCCCGGGTTACGATTTGCACTTCGGATTTGCGTCTTTGCGCGGGCCAGCCGCCGATCACCGCCGACATGAGGCCGCCGCGGCCGCCGGCGCGCACCACGAGCAGGTCGCCGTCGGCGAACTTGTCGACCATCTCGCCGGCGCGCGCAGGATCGATGCCTTCTTCGACGCCGTGCGCGCCCTGTATCAGGTCTTTGCCCGGACGGCGCAGCGCCGCACGCAGGCCCGCCTCGATTTCGGCGCGGCCCCAGCCGCCGCTCTGAAAGATCGCATAGTGATCGGGTGACACGACGAGGATCGCGTTCGCGTATTCGCACAGTTTCGGATGACAGACGACCGCGAGTCCCAGCGCGAGCGATTTCGCGAGGCCTTCGGGCGTGCGCGATTTGCCGGCGGTGATGCCCTGCACGCCGTCGCCGTGAAACAACGTGACGGTCGACGTGCCGCGCTTGAATCCGCGCGCGACATTGAGCGGCGTCCACGTCGCGTCGGCTTCGTCTTCGGGAAAACAGAAGGTGTACTTGCCCGGATTGCCCAATACCGCGCGGTCGATTTCGCCGGGAATGCCGCCGCCGACGTTGCGGATCACGAGCTGCAGCGCGCGGCCGATGGTCGCGTTGGCGCGGTTGCCCTGGCCCAGCGCGTTGCCGCCGCTGTTCATGCCGATGCGCTTGATGACCGGTCCGTTGACGATGATGACGGGACCCGAGAACCAGAGCGTCGCGAGCAGACCGTGCATCGAGAACTGCGGTTCGAGTGCGGCTTCGATCACCGCCAGCACGACGGGAAAATATTCCGGACGGCAGCCCGCCATCACCGCGTTCACGGCGGCTTTCTCGACGGTGCATTCGGCGAGGTTGGGCGGAATCAGGCCAATGACTTCGCCGGGTTTGCGCGTCGTGCCCGACAACATCAGCGCGACGCGCAGCGGCGTCGGCGGCACGACCGGCAGTCCGTCGGTCCAGCCGCGGTCGTACGCGACTTCGATCGCATCTTCCGGATCGGCCACGTCGATCTGGCGCGAATCGAGTTTCAGCTCGCCATGTTTAAGCGCGAGGCGCTCGGGCATTCCCGGGTCCTGCGTGCGCGAGCCGCAGCCCGGCTGGAATGCGGGCAATCCGGCGCCGAGTTCGGGCAGTTGCGCGACTTTCTCCCACTCCGCGCGGTCCCAGCCCGCGATGCGCGAAATCTCGCGGCCGGCTTCGAACCGGATCAGCGTCGGCACCGTTTCAATCTTGAGCTGCCACGAGCGTTCGAGCGCGGTGTCGTCGGTCGCGCCGCCGAGCGCTTCGGGAAACGCGGGGTCGTCCTGGCTGTAGAGCGCGAGCGGTGCGCGTGCGCGTATCTCGGCCAACACCGGCTCGACCAGCCGGCAGGTTTCGCATTCGCGTTTGACTATCGCCACGAGTTCCATGCGTGCGCTTCCGGATCGACAGAGTCCGCATGTTCGCATACGCGGCGCGGCGCGGTCTAGCGCCGGGTGCCCGCGCCCGTTCGTTCGGCGATAATATGCGGACGGGACTTCGCTTCCCGGCTTGCAAATACCCGCAGGAGAATTGCCTCATGACCGGAAAATTCAAACGCATGCCCGGCGCTCTCAACGCGATTGCCGCATCGCTGCTCGCGGCGGCCGGCGCGAGCGCCCTGGCTGAAGTGTGGGTCCCGACCAGCCAGAGCGACGACTACAACGCATATGCGGATCCGTCGTCGATCCGCCGGCAGGGCGACTTCGTGAAAATGTCGAGCCTGTTCGACTATAAAACACCGCGGCCCGGCGCCGCGGGCAAAACATACCTGTCGACGAAACGGCAATTCGAGTACGACTGCAAGCGGCGACAGGCGCGCGCGCTCGGGGCTTCTTCGTACGCTGAGCACGAGGGCAAGGGCGGGGTGCTGGCCTCGGCAAGCACTCCGTACGACTGGAAACCGGTCGTGCCCGACAGCGCCGATGAGTTTCTGTTGAATTACGCTTGTACGACGACGGGAACCGGCAGTACGGGTACGGCCAAATAGCCGGGAGGATGCGGCAGGTCGCGGGACTGCCTGTCGAAATCCGCGCCAAAGTAAGGCATTGCACGTTCAGGTAGAATCTTCGCCAGAAGCTGTCATAGCAGCCCGCGACCGGCGCGCCATCGCGCAGCCGCATAAAACAACCGCAACACTTTGAGGGAGAACCCGCATGAACGCACCGCTGACCGCCGCACCCAAAATCGATTGTTCGCCCGAGGAATGGGAGGCGCGCGTCGATCTCGCGTGCGCCTACCGCGCGGTCGCTGCGATGGGCTGGCACCATAGTCTGATCTACAACCACATCTCGATGCGCGTGCCCGGCACCGAGTCGCATTTCCTGATCAACCCGTTCGGCCTGTTGTACAACGAAATCACGGCGTCGAATCTGCTGAAAGTCGATCTCGACGGCAACAAATTGATGCCGTCGCAATACCCGGTGTTGATGGCGGGCTTCGTCGTGCACCGCTCGATCCACATGGCGCGCGCCGACGCGCACGCGGTGATCCATACGCATTCGAAAGCCGGCGTGGCGGTCGCGTGCCAGGAGCAGGGGCTCTTGCCGATCAACCTCGGCGCGATGCA
>CAZEAX010000109.1:0-12292 GCA_964510405.1 uncultured Streptomyces sp.
CCCCCATGCGCGACCTGACCCGTAACTTTCTGCCCGCTTTGTGGGCTTTGACCAAACCGTACTGGTTTTCGGAGGAGCGCTGGGCCGCGCGCGGCCTGCTCGCCGTCATCATCGCGCTTAATCTCGGCCTCGTATACATAAACGTACAGCTCAACCAGTGGAACAACGACTTTTACAATACGCTGCAGAACATGGACAAAGACGGATTCTTTCGCCAGCTGGCGAAATTTGGCGTCATCGCCGCTGCTTATATTATCGTCGCCGTCTACCAGCTCTATCTGAACCAGATGCTGCAAATCCGCTGGCGCCGCTGGCTGACCGGCCGCTATCTCGCCGACTGGATCGGCGAACGCACGTATTACCGGCTGCAACTCACGGACCGCGGCACCGACAATCCGGACCAGCGGATCGCCGACGATCTCGCCGGCTTTTGCGACAAGACTTTGAATCTCACGCTCGGCCTGATGTCGGCGGTGGTCACCCTCGTTTCGTTCGTCGCCATTCTGTGGGCCCTGTCGGGCACGTTGAGCTTCGCGTTCAATGGCAGCCAGATCGCTATTCCCGGCTATATGGTTTGGGTCGCGCTCGTTTATGCGATCGCCGGCACGATTCTGGCCCACCTCATCGGCCGGCCGTTGATCGATCTCAATTTCAACCAACAGAAATTCGAGGCCAACTTCCGGTTCTCGCTCGTCCGGTTCCGCGAAAACGCGGAATCCATTGCACTCTACGCCGGCGAGGCCGACGAAATGCGCGGCCTGCAGCACCGCTTCTCCGATGTGGTCGCCAACTGGTGGGCGATCATGAGGCGCCAGAAATCGTTGACCTGGTTTCGCGCCGGCTACAACCAGATCGCGACGATTTTCCCGTTCGTCGTCGCCGCACCGCGTTATTTTTCCGGCAGCATACAGTTGGGCGGCCTGATGCAGACAGCTTCCGCATTCGGCCAGGTGCAGGACGCTTTGTCGTGGTTCGTCAACGCGTACACCCAACTCGCGGAATGGCGGGCAACGGTCGACCGCCTGGTTACGTTTCGCAACGCGACACAGCGCGCGCGCCTGGAAGCACAAAAAAACGCCGGTGTTGTTTCGGCCGTGCACGACGACCGCGGCTATACGGCAAGCGACGTCAACATCGATCTGCCCGACGGCCAGCCATTGCTGGCGCCGTTCAGCATGGAATTGCAGCCCGGCGAGAGCGTGCTCGTGACCGGCCCTTCCGGCTCGGGCAAGAGCACGTTGTTCCGTGCGCTGGCCGGCATCTGGCCGTTCGGGCGCGGCACCGTATCGCGGCCGCGCGACGCGAGCACTTTGTTCCTCCCGCAAAAACCCTACCTGACGATAGGCACGCTGCGCGAGCAACTGTGCTATCCCGCGCCCGGCGACGCGTACAGCGACGTGAAGTTGCGCGCGGCGCTCGCGGATTGCCGGCTGTCGCACCTCGCGGAGCGCCTCGATGAAGAACAGCACTGGGCCCAGGTCTTGTCGGGCGGCGAACAGCAACGCGTCGCGTTCGCGCGCGCGCTGCTGCTCGAACCGGCGTGGCTCTTCATGGACGAAGCGACATCCGCCCTCGACGAAGAAACCGAAGGCGCGCTCTACCGGCTGGTGCAGGATCGGTTACCGCACACTGCAATGATCAGCATCGGCCATCGCGCGAGCCTGCGCCAGTTTCACCGCCGCCGTCTGGAAATTCACAAATCCGGCGCCGGCGCGGGTACCCTCCAGTGGGCAACCTGACTCCGCCAAGTCAGGCGAGCTTGAACTCGCTGTTGCGCCCGGCGAGCACGCGCGCCATGGTCGGCGCGTCGACCGGTTTGCTGAAGTAATGGCCCTGCATTTCGTCGCATTGATGCTCTTCGAGAAAGCGGTATTGCTCGCTCGTTTCGACACCTTCGGCAATCACGCGCAGACGCAGGCTGTGCGCCATCGCGATCACGGCCTGGGTGATCGCCGCGTCGTCCTTGTCGCCCGGCAGGTCGAGCACGAATGAACGGTCGATCTTCACGCTGCTGATGGGAAAGCGCTTGAGATAACTCAGCGACGAGTAGCCGGTTCCGAAATCGTCGATCGCGACCCGTACGCCCATCCGCTTCAACTGCTGCATCACTTCGGCGGCGCGATCGGGGTTGTGCATGACCGTGCTCTCGGTTATTTCGAGTTCGAGCAGATGCGGATCGAGCCCGGTTTCGCGCAGGATCCGCATAATGTTGGCCGTGAGTTCCTCGCGTGCAAACTGGCGCGCCGACAGATTGACTGCGACGCTGACGGGTGCCATGCCCCGGGCAATCCAGCCCTGCGCTTCGGCGCAAGCCGTGCGCAGCACCCACTCGCCGATCGGCGCGATCAGGCCCGTTTCCTCGGCGAGCGCAATGAACTGTCCCGGCGGCACCATGCCGAGTTCCGGATGCTGCCAGCGGATCAGCGCCTCGACGCCCGTGATGCGGCCGCTGCGCATATCGACCTTGGGCTGGTAATGCAGCAGAAACTCATCGCGCTCGACCGCGCGCCGCAGGCTGGTCTCGAGCGCGAGCCGCTCGAATGAATGCAAATTCATCTGCGCCGAGTAGAACTGGTGGTTGTTCTTGCCCTGTTCCTTGGCGCGGTACATCGCGATGTCCGCATTCTTGAGCAGCGCCTGCTGGTCGTGCCCGTCCTCCGGATAGATGCTGATGCCGATGCTGGCGGTCACGTGAAACTCCTGGCCGCCGATCAGATAGGGATGCGCCACGGTATCGAGAATTTTTTGCGCCACGCCCGCGACCTGGGTGGGGTCGGCGACGTCCTCGATCAGCACGACGAACTCGTCGCCGCCCTGACGCCCGATGGTGTCACCTTCGCGCAGGCACTCGCGCAGACGTTCCGCGAGTTGTTTCAGGAGCTGGTCGCCGGCGTCGTGACCGAGCGTGTCGTTGATGACTTTGAAACGGTCGAGATCGATGAACAATACCGCCGCCATCGCCGCAAGGCGTTGTGCCCGCGCCAGAGCCTGCGTCAGACGCTGGTTGAACATCGCGCGGTTGGGCAGCCCCGTCAGCGTATCGTGGTTCGCGAAGAACGTGAGATGGGATTCCGCTTCCTTGCGCGCGATGAACTGGCCGATCTGGCTGCTGATCTCCGTTGCGATCTTGACCACTTCCTCGTCGCGCGGCCGCGCTTCGCGGCCAAAGAGTTCGATGACGCCGTAGAATTCGCCGCTCACCAGGATCGGAAAAGCAAACGCGCAGTTGAGGCCAGCCGCGACCGCCGCGGCCCCCCGCACGAAAGTCGGTTCCTGGGAAATATTGTCGAGCCAGACCGGCTGCCCGCCAGCCCATACTTTGCGCAGCAAACCCGCGTTTTCGCCGGAGGTGTCGACGCGCGTGGCCGATTGACGCAGAAAAAGCTGGATTTCCGGCGCGGGCAAACCCCAATCCTCGGTGTGCCGCATCAAGCCGTCGTCTTTCGCGACGATCCGGCGCGCACCGGCCGCCCAGCCCAGCCCCTCGCATAGCGTTTGGATGACGCGCGGTATCACCTCTTCGACGCTGTTGGCCTCGGCAAGCAGTACTGTCACGGCATTCTGGATATTCTGGCGGCGTTCCGCGCGTTTGCGTTCGCTGATGTCCGCGGCGAGCAGCACCATGCCGTTGACCCTGCCGTTCGCATCGTGCAGCGCCGCGGCCGAGAAACTTACCGGTACGTCGCTGCCGTCCTTGCGCCGCCGTACCGTTTCGACGTCGGCAAAGTGCTCGCCGTGCATGATACGTTCGCGAAAATCCGCACCCTCGGCTTTCTTGTCGTCCGGCACCGCCAGCATCCGCTTGCCGATCGCCTCCTGCTCGGTCCAGCCGAAAATGCGTTCCGCCGCCTCGTTCCAGCGCTTGATCACGCCAGTCTCGTCCTGCACGATAATCGCCAGCGGTGAAGCCGCGACCAGCGCCTCCAGCCGCGCCGACGACCTCTGCAGGGCTTCGCGATCGCGCTTGCGCCCGCTGATGTCCGCGAACATCGCAACCATGCCGGCGACTTCGCCCGTGCTGTTGTAGATCGCCGCCGCGGAAACGCTGACGTCGACAAGACTGCCGTCTTTGCGCCGGCGCACCGTTTCGACGTTGGCAAAGGTCTCGCCGCTGAAGATCCGCGCCCGGTGCGCCTCCGCTTCGCCCATGAGATCGGACGGCACGAGCGGCGTCGGCCGGCCCAGCACCTCGTATTTCGACCAACCGAACATGCGCTCGGCGGCGGGATTCCAGCGGTCGACTTCGAGGTTCACGTCGAATTCGACGATCGCGAGCGGCGAGGCCGCGATCAGCGCCTCGACGCGGTCAGTGGCCTCCTGCAGCGCCTGCTCTATTCTTTTCTGGTCTTCGAGCTGGTTGTGCAGCTGGGCAATCGCATCGTCGGCCGTTTGATTCGCTGCCGAAAGAAGCTTGACGAGCTCCACATTGTCGAACCGCGTGCGCAGCGACGCGACATGCGACCTGTGCACGATCGGGCAGGCCGCCAGCATCACCGCGAGAAATGCCGTCAGGATCGCGGCGGTGAAGACGTGGACGGGATCGCCGCGCGCGAACATCGCGATGATCGGGGGCAGCAGTGCCGCGACCGCAAAACCGACAAACGCCCGTTTGACCGGCGTCAGTAAAACCAATGCGGTCGCGACCATGCCCGCGATTACGAATACGATCAAGACCTGATAGTACCAATCGGTCGCGGCGAGCAGCAGCGAGCCCAGCACGCCCCACAAGCTTCCCATCGCGACCGTGCCGATGACGAACAGAATCGCCCACACGCGCACCTCGTGCGCAGCTTCGTCGGCAGCATGCCGCCGGTATAGCCAGTAACGCGCACCGGTAATTGCCATTACCAGCGCAATCCAGCCGGTCAGCAGCGACCCCGCCACGACGTCCCACAAACCCGCCACGACGATAAGTGCCACTGCAAGCGTGCCGCCGTAGGCGGGACGCGACAGCCGGTAGAGCAGGCGAACCTGCTCCGAGAATACCGCGGCGGCCGTGTCGTCCGGCGCGTTGCGCGGCACTACCTCAAGCGGCTGGGACGTGCGCGCCATGCAGGTTGGCCTCCGGGTCTGTCATGCAGACAGTGTATTGTGACACGAACGGGATGCCGGCAATATCCGCGACGAACCTTAACTGTGCGCGGCCGCGATCGCGGCGGCCTTGGCGAGCAGGCGTTGCGCCATGCGGATATTGGCGATGTCGATCATGCGGCCATCGAGTTGCACCGCACCACGGCCGTCGCGCGCGGCTTGTGCCATCGCCTCGACGATGCGACGCGCGCGCGCGACTTCTTCCGGCGCGGGACTGAACACCGTGTTTACCGCATCGATTTGCGCGGGATGTATCACCATCCGGCCTTCGAACCCGAGCGCCGCCGCACGGCGGCTCGACACGCGAAAACCGTCCGCGTCGTTGAAATCGCTGTACGGGCCGTCGATCGGCCGCAGCCCGTACGCGCGGCACGCAGTGACGATGCGCGCATGCGCCGCGTGCCAGGGATCGAGCTGAAAATATTCGCGCTCGCCGTCCGCGGCCGGCTCGCTCAATACGCCGTAATCCGGATTGAGCCCGCCGATGGTGGTCGAGCGCGCACCGGTCGAAGCGGCGAAATCCCCGGAACCGAAACACATGGCCTCGAGGCGCCGGCTCGACTGCGCGATCGCCTCGACGTTGCACAGGCCGAGCGCGGTTTCGATCATGATTTCGAAGCCCGTGCGCTTCTCGCGCTTGCACTCCTGCTCGATCTGCGTCACCAGCACGTCCAGCGCGTAGACGTCGGCTGCCACGCCGACCTTGGGCAGGAACAAGAGGTCGAGCCGCGGGCACGCTTCGACGACCTCGATCACGTCGCGGAAGGTGTACTGCGTGTCGAGGCCGTTGATGCGCACGCTCATCGTCTTGCGGCCCCAATCGATATCGTTCAACGCGGCGACCACGTTTTTGCGGGCGCGCGGCTTGTCGTCCGGCGCGACCGAATCCTCGAGATCGAGGAACACCACGTCCGCCGGCGAGCGGCTCGCGTTGTCGATCATTTTCGGATTGGATGCCGGCACCGCGAGTTCCGACCGGTGCAGGCGCGGCGTCGCGGGTTCAAACGAGGTCAGGCTCATGGCAGGTTTTCCAGATTTGGCGTTACGTGGATCGATTTGTCGCGAAGCGGGGCCTTCGCTATTTGACGCTTTGTCCGGCCGCCCGTTCGAGCGCGCGGATGAGCACCGAAAAATCCGCGTTGCCCTCGCCGGCGCCCATCAGCGCGTTGATTTGCTGCTTGACCGCCGCACCCGCGGGCAACGGCAGACCCGCCTCCTGCGCAAGCTCGAGCACGATACCGAGGTCCTTATGATATAGCCGCGTGTCGATGCCGGTGCCGAAATCGCGGCTGACCATGCGCTTGCCGAAGAGTTCGAGCACTCGGCTCGCGGCGACTCCGCCCATCAACGCCTCGTGCACGCGCGCGGGATCGAGCCCGCAACTGCGCGCGAGCGCCATCGCCTCGGCGGCGGCCTGCGCGGTCACGGTGAGCGCCAGTTGATTGCACGCCTTGGTCACCTGGCCCGCGCCGTGGTCGCCCATATGCAATATCGTTTTGCCCAGGCACGCGAACAACGGCTTCACTTTCTCGAACACCTGCGGCTTGCCGCCGGCCATGATCGACAGCGTTGCGCCCTGCGCGCCCGCCGGGCCGCCCGATACCGGCGCGTCGACGTGGTCAGTGCCGCGCGCCTCGAGCGCCTGCGCGATGCGCCGCGTCACGAGCGGCGATATCGTCGCCATATCGATGACGATGCAGCCGGGGCGCGCGCCTTCGATAATGCCATGGGGACCCAGCGCAACCGCTTCGCTGTCGGCGGAGGCCGTGACCAGCGAGAACACCACGTCGGACGCCTGCGCAACTTCCGCGGGATTCGCCGCCGTACGCGCGCCCGCGGCAACCAGCGGCGCGAGTGCCTGCGCGCGCCGCGCATAAACGGTCATCGCATACCCGGCCTTCATCAGGTTCTGCGCCATCGGCCGCCCCATCACGCCGAGTCCGATGAATCCGAGCTGCAATGCAGCGGTCATAGTTTGCACTCCATGCGCTGCCTCGCTTTCACGTCGGGATCCCATCCGCGCCCGATACTCGCGCGCAAGTCGCCGAGCGTCGCAAAATCCAGCGGTTTAGGGCTGGCAACGGGATCGAACACGGTATTGCCGCCGACCACTTCGGAAACGATATCGACGCGATGCACGCGCCAACCGGAAATATCGAATGAATTGTCGAGCCTGGGCATCCGGCTTCGCTGCTGCCACACGCCGGCGAGTTTAAGTTCGGATTGCCGGTGCGGCGGCTCGTCACCGGTATAAGCAACCACGAGATCGAAGCGCACTTCGTTGGCCGTGCTGCGCACCGTGCCGCGCGCGCGCCAGGGCGCGCCGATGTCTTTGCGCGCGCTGTAATTCTTGCGCAGGCGCAGCGTATTTTTCTCGTCGCCGATGTCGATCGCGGTGTCGCGCCCGGCGGACGGCAAACCGTCGGGCAGCGCGAGCGCGAGCAAACGCAACGCAAGCTGCAAATAAAGCACCGGTTCGTTCAGTTCCTGCAACTCCCGCCGCGGCGAGGTCGCGATATCTTTGAGCAGCAGCGCCTGGTCTCCACAGACCGAGAGCACCGTACCGCTGACGCTCGCGAACCCGCGGTGCTCGTTCTTGACGAGCCGCACGTCGCCGTTGTCCGCGCGGTCGAACTGCCACTCGGCGGCGATGCCGCCCGCGGGACCGGTCGCCGCCAGCGCAATATGCCCGGCGCCGAACCAGACGTCCGCCGGTTTGGAGCTCTGCGCGCCGGCGCCGAGCGCGAACGTCGCCAGTAACGCGAAAGCCGTGCATTCCCGCATGGATTTTTCCTCCCGATTACTTAGAGTGCCCGACCTGATGAAACGCGCGATCAACGGATCAAACCGAGCGCCAGGGTCAACGGCAGACTGAACCAGAACAGGATTGTACTCCAGCCGATCAACAGCGCCGCCGCCGCGCCATCGAGCCGGAAGCGGTCGGCGAGCAGCAGCGCCGTCATCATCGCCGGCGTCGTGGCCTCGAGCACGGAAGCATACTGGGCCTCGGCGAGCGGGGCAAAGAATACGCGCGCCACGCAGGCGACGACGAGCGGCGCGAACAGCAGCTTGACCGCGGCGGCGGCGAGAATCTCCGGACGCGGCGTCAGATTGCGCCACGGAATGGTCATGCCCAGCACGAACAGCGTCACCGGTATCGTCGCCTGCCCTATCATGTGCGCCGCGGCCACCAGCGGCTTATAGGTGAGGTCGAGCGCCTGCAGAGCGAAGCCGAGCGCGAACGCCCACAGCGGCGGCAACGACAGGAGAATCCGCCACAACGACGGATACGACACCGGCTTTTCGTGCGACCCGAGCCGCGTCGCGATCCACACGCCGAGACTCCAGATGAACGGCATCGTCATCAGCATGTCGTTGAATACCGCGTAGCGCACGGCTTCGCGGCCGAAGAAAAACATCACGACGGGCGCGCCGATATTGAAAGTGTTGCCGAACATGCCGCCGAGCATCAGCACCGCGCGCGTCGGATCGGTCAGCCCGCGGCCCAGCGGTGTCAGATACAGCAGCACATACAGCAAAGCGCCCGAACTCAGCGTGCCGATGCCCACCAGCAGCGGCACGGACAGGAGATCGGCCGTGACCGGCGTGTTGGCGACGACGGCGAACAAAATGCACGGATAAAACACATAGAGCACGAGCCGGTTCAGCTGCGTGCGCATGGCCTCGATGGGCGTGTCGCGAAAAACAAGCGGCCACACCGCGCCGGCCGCCACCAGCAGCGCCAGCGGCAGCATGACCTCGATCATGAGGTTGAAGAGTTGCGTCATTCCGATTCAGGCCGCCGGGCATGAAAAAGGCCTAATGCCGTCTGCCACAGAGAACACAGAGAGCACAGAGGAATTCAATCGAAACACCAACAACTACTCTCAGGTTTTCTCTGTGTACTCTGTGCACTCTGTGGCCAATGCCTTTCTAGGCTTTCGATTTGGCCTCAGGATTGAGCAGGTTCGGCGGCGTGCCGCCCGACAGCGCGGCGACCGCGTTTTTGGCGGCGGTCAGCGCCATCGCGCGGCGCGTCGCCTCGGTCGAGCTGCCGACGTGGGGTGCGAGCACCACGTTCTTCAACTCGAGAAAGCCCGGATTCAACTTGGGCTCGTTCTCAAACACGTCGAGCCCCGCCGCGCGGATGGTGCCGTTTTTGAGCGCTTCGATCAGCGCCGCATCGTCGACCACGCCGCCGCGCGTCGAATTGATGAGAATCGCGGTGGACTTCATCTGCTTCAATTCCGCCGCGCCGATGTAATGATGCGTCGCCGGCGAATAAGGCATTTGCAGCACGACGAAGTCGGATTGCGCGAGCAACTGTTCCTTGGTCGCGTATTCGGCGTTGAGCCATTTCTCGACGTCCGCCGGCCAGCGGTTGCGATTGTGATAAAGCACGCGCATTTTGAAACCGGCCGCGCGGCGCGCGATCTGCTGCCCGATGCGGCCCATGCCGATGATGCCGAGGGTCGCGTGATGCACGTCGACGCCGAGCATCTGCTTCAAATGCCAGCCCTGCCAGTTGCCGGCGCGGACATACGCTTCGGCTTCGGTCAGGCGGCGGGCGGTGGCGAGGATCAAGGTAAATGCGAGGTCTGCGGTGCTGTCGTCGAGCACGCCCGGCGTATTGGTCACCATCACACTGCGCGCAGTGCATGCGGGAACATCGATATTGTTGTAACCGACCGCGATATTGGCGACGACTTTCAGGCGCGGGCTTTTCGCGAGCAGCGCATCGTCGATGCGATCCGTCAGGCAGCATACGACACCGTCCTTGTCGTTAAGGCGCTGCGCCAGCGTGACCGGATCGAACGGTTTATCGGCCTGGTTGGATTCGACGTCGCAATGCCCGGCCAGATAGGCGAGCGTTTCATCGAAGACTTCACGCGTGACGAGAATTTTCGGTTTCATTGCAAACCCTGTGGAATTGGCCGCGCGGCCGGTGGAAAAGCGATAATTATCGCATAGGGTGCGCGCCCGACACGTTGCGGCAGCGGGTCTCGGTCAGGCGAAACGCCGCCACGATACCGAGCAGCGACCATGCAACCAGCACGCCGATGCCAAGCCGGTATGCGGCCGCACCGCCGGCGGCGACCATGCCGGCGCCGCTGTCCACCACCCAGCCGACGAGCGGTTGCAGCACGCCAGATGCAACGAAGCCCCCGATATTCGCGATCGCGATGGCCATGCCGGCGGACTGCGGCGGATTTACTTCCTTCGCAATCGACCATGTCAGCGTGAAGCCCGGCACGGCGAGTCCGGTCAGCAACGCGGCGATGACCGCGGCATTCGCGCTCGGCATGGGCAGCATCACCCAGAGCAAACCCGTCGCGCTGTACGCGAACGCAAATGCGATCACGAGCGGGCGGCGCACGCCAAGGCGGTCGGACAACCACCCTATCATCGGCGCGCAGCACGCGAACGCGATCAGCGTCAGCGCGGTGTAACGGCCGGCCTGCACGGGATTCATGCCGTGCGAATGGATGAGAAATGGCGCGGCCCACAAGCCGATAAACGTCATATACGAACCCGAGATGCCGGCGTTGACCCAGAACGGCGGCCATGTTGCCGGATTCGCCGCCACTTGCGCCAGGGCGCGGCGCCAGTCGCCCGTTGCCGTGCGCCGCGCCTCGGCGTGCGGGGCTTCGCGCACGAAGCACCAGATCGCCGCCGCGAGCGCCAGCGAGACGGCGCCCAGCGCAATGAATACGCTGCGCCACGACACCACGGTGATCAGCCACGCAAGCGGCGCGGTGGCGGCGAGCGCACCGATGATACCGGACACGTTCGCCGCCCCCACCGCCGTCGCGAAGCGCCGTTCGTGAAACCAGTTCGAATGCAGCTTGAGGGTGCAGACAAATACGCCGGAGACGCCGAGCCCGGCGAGGGTGCGTGCAATCGCCGCCATCGTGAAATTTTCGGCGAGGCCGTAAGCGATCGAACCCGCGCCGGCGATTACCATGCCGACGGTCAGCGTCATGCGCGGACCGAGCGTATCGGCGAGCACCCCGGAGGGCACCTGCATCAGCGCATATACGTAGAAGTACGTAGCGCCCAGCGTGCCGAGTGCCGCCGCGCCGAGCGCGAGTTCGTCCTGCAGGTCGGCCGCGATCGCGCCGGTCGAGACGCGGTGAAAAAACGAAATGAAAAACGCGCAGCAGCCGAGCGCGAACGCGCTCCAGCGCCAGCGTGCGAGCCGGCGAATATTCGCGCCGTTCGAATCCGCCGTCACTTACGCGGACGCGAAAAGAATTGTGCTATGCAAGCCACTTCGTCCTGTTACCATAGCCCCCAAGGAGGTGCGGGTCATGGGCACTATCGTTGGAATTCTGATTTTCGTGGTCTTCACTATCGGCATCTGGTTCTCCTACCGGCTGTTCATGCGGGGAAACACGGACGAGGAAAAAGTGGCCGCGCTGTTGCCCGCGGACTTCAAGCCCGAACTCGCCTACCGCAAGGGCGACACCTACGTCGGCTACGAAAAAGGAAAAAACCGGCTCGTCCTGGTCGATTGGCCGCACGCTAAAGAACTTTCCCCGAATGACGTCCTGTCACTGGAACCGATACGTGAATCGATGCTCGGCATCACGCATTACTGGGTCGCAGTAAACGTGCCGGACCCGGATTTTTCCCGATACCGGATATGGTTTCAATTCCGCCACGCGAAACGCGACGCGTGGCTCGGTCAGCTCGCCGAGATCTGCAAGAAATAATTTCCAAGCCTGTCGCCCCGCGGACCAACCGGCAAAACCCGTCTCCCAAAAAAATGGAGCAGCACGCGGCTGCTCCATGCCATTCATGCCCGACGCCAGGGCCGCCTAGCCGCCCCCGTACAGGTAATTCGGCAGCCACAAGGTCATGCCCGGCCATACGTACATGATCACCATGCACAGGATCACGATCAGCATGTACGGCATCATGCCCGCGAAGATCTGGTTCAAAGTGACGTGCTTGGGCGATACGCCCTTCAGATAGAACGCCGACATCGCGACCGGCGGGCTCAAAAACGCCGCCTGCAGGTTGACGAACACCAGCGTGCCCCACAGGATCGGATCGATATTGAAGTGCTTCAAAAGCGGCAGGAAGATCGGCACGAAGATGACGATGATTTCCGTCCACTCGAGCGGCCAGCCGAGCACGAATATGATCGCCTGCGACAGGATCATGAACTGCACCGGCGTCATGTTGAGCGACAGCA
>CAZEAX010000110.1:0-11156 GCA_964510405.1 uncultured Streptomyces sp.
GACCGAGGAACTGATTTTGTCGGGCGCCGACATCGTCAAAGTCGGCATCGGCCCGGGCTCGGTGTGCACCACGCGCAGCATGACCGGCGTCGGCTACCCGCAATTGTCGGCGGTGATCGAATGCGCCGACGCCGCGCACGGGCTCGGCGGCCGCATCTGTGCCGACGGCGGCTGCACCTCGCCCGGCGACGTCGCCAAGGCCTTCGGCGGCGGCGCCGATTTCGTGATGCTGGGCGGCATGCTGGCCGGCCACGACGAATGCGCGGGCGATGTCGTCGAAGAGGATGGTAAAAAATTCAAGCGCTTTTACGGCATGAGCTCGCGCACCGCGATGGAAAAATATGCCGGCGGCGTGGCCAATTACCGCGCCTCCGAAGGCAAGGAGGTGCTGGTGCCCTATCGCGGCCCGATCGCCGATACGCTGCAGGACGTGCTGGGCGGCCTGCGCTCCGCCTGCACGTATGTGGGCGCCCGCACGCTGAAGGAACTCACCAAGCGCACGACTTTCGTGCGCGCCGGCATGCAGACCAACGAGGTGTTCTCCGACAGCTAGAGCCGGCGGCGGCAGCGTGCCGCGGCCGTTTGGAGCAGCGCGTGAATCGGCGTAAAATGACTTCCGTCAATTTTTTCCGATGGAAAGCCGTCATGCCGTATATCGCCGCTCACGAAGACGTCAGAAAGAACCGCATCGAACGCCAGTTGAAGCAGGGTAAAGGCTGGCGTACGAATTTCCTCGCGTTCCCCGAAGGCACCGATGTGACCGAAGAGCCGATGGGCTTTCTGGTCGAGGGCAATCACGAGCGCGTCATCAAGCCGCATTTCCACCAGAACGACCAGTTCCAGGTCGTGATGAGCGGCGGCGGCGTGCTCGGAAGCACAAGCTGTCGGTTCACGCGGTGCATTTCTCTCGCGCGTACACGCCGTACGGCCCGATCAATTTCGGCGCCGACGGTTTGAGCTTTCTCACGCTGCGCGCGCGCAAGGATCCGGGCGCGCAATATATTCCGGATGCGCGCGATCAGCTCACGCAAGTCAGGAACCGTAATCCGTGGCAGGCCACCGAAGCGCCCGACTTCACGCGCAAGGGCGACGCGACGCTGAATGCGTTCAAGGAAATCAAAGACGATCGCGGGCTCGGCGCGTTTGCGCTGAACCTCGCGCCGAACGCGAAGACGGTTACGCCCGACCCGGCGCATACCGGCGGCCAGCACATCATCGTAACCAAAGGCAGCCTCACGTACCAAGGCAGGGAATACAAGGCGGTTACGATGGCATTCGTCAAGCCGCACGAGGGCGCGTGGCAGATCGTCGCAGGCCCCGAAGGACTCGAAGCGCTGATTCTTAATTATCCGCGACGCGAAGTCGCGAAAGCGGTCGATGCGAAAGCGCAGAAGGTTCCGGGCACTCGCGTATGGCAATGCGCGCTGTGCGCATTCGTGTACGACGAAGCCAAGGGCATGCCCGGCGAAGGCGTCGCGGCGGGAACGCGCTGGGAAGACGTGCCCGAAACGTGGACGTGCCCGGATTGCTCGGCGAGCAAGAGCGATTTCCAGATGGAAGTCGTCGGCTGACGCTGCGCTGCTGCGAGCGCCGGTAGAACCGGCGTCGCGTCTTCAAACCGAAAACAGTCAGCGTCGCGCGCAGGCGGCAATCACTTTGCCGAGTTGCGCGATGCCTTCGCGCATTTTCGCGGGCGTGACGGTTGCGAAACTCAACCGCATGGTGTTCGCGCGCGGCGCTTCCGCGAAAAACGGCGCGCCCGGCACATAGCCGACGTTCGCCTCGAGCGCCGCGTCGAGCATCAGCGCTGCATCGATGCCCTCCGGCAGCGTCGCCCACACGAACATCCCGCCGGTCGGCTGCGTCCACGCGGCGGCGCGCGGAAAATGTTCGGCGAGCGCGCCAAGCATTGTCGCGCATTGCTCCGCATAAACCTTGCGCGTCGCCACGAGATGGGCATCGAGGAAGCCGTCCTTGATGATTTCGTGCGCGACCATTTGGGTGAGCGTCGCCGTGTGCAGATCCGCGCCCTGCTTTGCCTGCTCCAGTTTGCGCGCGAGTTCGACCGGCGCCACGATATAGCCCAGGCGGATGCCCGGTGCAAGTATCTTGGAAAACGATCCCAAGTGGGCCACGCCTTCGGGGCGCATCGACAACAGCGTCTGATAAGTCCGGCCCGAGTGATCGAGCAGGCGGTACGGATCGTCGTCGACGATCAGCAACTGCAAACGCGCGGCCTGCTCCACGAGCGCCAACCGCCGCGCCTGCGACAGCGTTCTGCCGGTCGGATTCTGGAACGTGGGTATCGTGTACAGAAACGCGGCGCGGCCGCGGCCTTTCATCACTTCGGGCAATGCGGCGGGATCGAGGCCGTCGTCGTCCATCGGTACCGACAGAAAACGCGGCGCGTAAATGCCGAGCGCGTGCAGCGCGCCGACGTATGTGGGCGTTTCGACGACGACCGGATCGCCTTCGTTCACCAGCACTTTGCCGAGCAGATCGAGGCCCTGCTGCGAACCCGACGTGACGAGCACCTGCTCCGGGGCGATGCGTGAGCCGCGAGTGGAAAGCGAGTCGGCGATCCACGCGCGCAGCGGCGGATAACCGTCGGTCGCCGAATATTGAAGCGCGACCTTGCCCTCGCGCGTGAGCACCGCGTCGAATGCCGCACGTATCGCGTCGACCGGAAACGTCGCGGGCGACGGCAGGCCGCCGGCGAACGAAATCACCTCCGGGCGCCGGCCGATTTTCTTGACGATGTCGCGTATCGCCGACCCCGTCAGCGCCTGCGCGCGCGCCGAAAATTTCCAGGCCGGCGCAGCCGTGTTCCGCATATCCATAAAACCGCTCTCTCCTCTGACCGCGAGCGCCGCATAAGATAAGTCGCGACGCAGCGGCCTATTCTACCGGCAGGCGGTTTTCACTACGCCGTCCGCGCACAGTAGAATGGCAGTGCAAGTCGATTCCGGTATAAAGTCATGCGCCTTGAGTTCTCGTCCGCAGGAGCAGGAGTGAAACAAGCCTTGTTGTCCCCCGTCGCCGCACCAGTCGATCTAACAGCGGTCGCCTTCGACAACAGCTTCGTGCGCGAACTACCCGGCGATCCGGTGACGACCAACATGCCGCGCGCGGTGCGCAATGCGAGCTATACGCGCGTCGAACCGACGGCGGTACCCGCGCCGCGGCTGCTCGGCTGGTCGGCTGCGGTCGGCGCGACGCTCGGCATCGCGCGCCCCGCGACGCCGACGGGCGAGGCGGTGGAAGTCCTGACGGGCAACCGCGTGCTGCCGGGCATGCAGCCGTACGCGGCGCGCTACGGCGGCCATCAATTCGGGCACTGGGCGGGTCAGCTTGGCGACGTCCGCGCAATCACGCTGGCCGAGGTCGTCAACGCCGAAGGGCGCCGATTCGATCTGCAGCTGAAAGGCGCGGGCCTCACGCCTTACTCGCGCACCGCCGATGGCCGCGCGGTGCTGCGCTCGTCGGTGCGTGAATTCATGTGCAGCGAGGCGATGCATCATCTCGGCGTGCCGACGACGCGCGCATTGAGCCTCACCGCGACCGGCGCGGCGGTGATACGCGACATGTTTTACGATGGCAATCCCGAGCCCGAACCGGGCGCCATCGTGTGCCGCGTCGCACCCACGTTCGTGCGCTTCGGCAATTTCCAGATCCACGCGGCGCATGATGAAGCCGATACGTTGAAGCGCCTCGCCGACTACGTGATTGTCCAGCACCATCCGCACCTCGGCGCGCCGTCGCGCGAAATCTACGCACAATGGTACGAAGAGATTTGCCGGCGCACCGCGCTGATGATCGTCGACTGGATGCGCGTGGGTTTCGTGCACGGGGTGATGAACACCGACAACATGTCGATCCTCGGCCTGACCATCGATTACGGCCCGTACGGCTGGCTCGAAGGCTACGATCCCGCGTGGACGCCCAACACGACCGACGCGCAGGGACGCCGCTACGCGTACGGCAACCAGCCGCAGATCGCGCACTGGAACCTGCTGCAGCTTGCCAACGCGCTCTATCCGCTGCTCGAAGACAAGGCGCCGCTTGAGCGCGGACTTGAGATATACGCAGAAGTCTTTCAGGATGCGTGGCAATCCGCGCTTGCCGCGAAGCTCGGACTCAGCGCGCCCGCGCAGCCGGGTGACGCACAATTGCAGGATGATTTGTTCGACCTGCTCGCCGCGGTCGAAACCGACTTCACGTTGTTTTTTCGCCTGCTCGCGACGGTCCCCACGGATGAAACGCTGAGCGATGCCGCGCTCATCGAGCCGCTGCGGCGCGCGTTCTACGACGAGGCAGCGTTCGCGCCTCCTCACGCCGTCAATCTCGCAGCGTGGCTGCGCCGCTACATCGCGCGCGTCTGCGCCGACGCGGCGCCCGCGCACACGCGCGGCGAGCGCATGAACCGCGTCAATCCGAAATACGTGCTGCGCAACTACCTCGCGCAGCTCGCGATCGACGCCCTCGCCGAAGGCGATGCGTCGGTGATGGAACGTTTGATGATGGTGTTGCAATACCCTTACGACGAGCAGCCAGCCGACGACGAGCTCGCGGAGCGAAGGCCCGAATGGGCGCGCAACCGTGCCGGATGTTCGGCGCTGTCTTGAAGTTCTTAGCCTTCCCGCCGTGTGCGGGAACAAACGCAGAAAGAACTAAAGCTTTGCCACAGAGAACACAGAGATCGCAGAGGAAAAACGAAACCGCAGACAAAATTTGGCATTCTCTGTGTCCTCTGCGGCCATTTGCTTTTTGATTTTTATCTGCGTTCATCTGCATTTATCTGCGGCTACAATGACGCTTCAAAAGGGGAGGAACCATGAAACAATGGAAATTTGAACTGTTGATGAAGCCGCCGGCCAAGCCGCTCACCGAAGGGCCGGTGTGGGACGGCGAGCATCTGTACTTCACGCACATTCAGGCGAGCCGCATCCTGCGCTACGACCCGAAAAGCGGAGAGATCACCGTCGCGCGCGAGAATACGAACAAAACGAACGGCCTGTGCTTTGATGCGAAAGGCAACCTCTTCGGCTGCTGCTCGGGCGGCCGCTCGATCGTGCGCTTCGATCCCGACGGCACGACGAAGACGATCACGGACAATCTCGACGGCAAGAAGCTCAACACGCCGAACGACCTCGCGGTCGACCGCAAAGGCCGCATCTGGTTCACCAATCCCCTCAACCCGGGCCAATGGGACAAAACGAGCACGCAGGAAATCGAGGACATGTCCGTTTTGCGCGCCGATCCGCAGCCCGACGGCACGTATAAAACAACGCGGGTCACGTTCGACAACACGCAGACGAACGGAATTCTGATTTCGCAGGACCAGAAGACGCTCTACGTCGCGGAAAGCAATTACCAGGCGGGCATCACGCGCGAGCTGCGAGCGTACCCGATCAACGACGACGGCAGCCTCGGCAAGTACACGAATCTGTTCACGTGGGGCGAAGACCACCATGGCGTGCACCGCGGCATCGACGGCATGTGCCTGGACATCGACGGCAACATCGTCGCCACCAACGGCTGGGAAGTCGCCGGCCCGGGCCCGATGATCACGATAATTTCACCGACCGGCCGCGTGCTCGAAATGCATCCCGTTCCGGCGATCCGGCCGACCAATTGCTGCTTCGGCGGGCCGGACATGACGACGCTGTTTGTCACGACGACTCAGGGACACTTGTTCAAAGTGCAGACCGATCGCGTGGGTTGGGCGATGTGGCCGTAGCGTTAAGAGTCCCTAAAGCTCGCGCGGCGCCTCGGTCACGATGCGCGCGCCGCGCGCGAACGTCCAGTACGCCCACGCCCAGTCGATCATCACGACGACGCGGTTGCGAAAGCCGATCAGGTACCAGATGTGCGCGAGCAGCCACAGCAGCCACGCCGGATATCCCGAGAGCCTGAGTCCGCCGAACACCGCGACCGCTGCATTGCGCCCGATCGTCGCCAGCATGCCGTAGTCCCTGTAGCGGAACGGCGGCATCGGGCGCCGCTTGAGCTGGTTCAGAATTTTGCGCGCTGCATAGCGGCCCATTTGTTTCGCGGCGGGCGCGATTCCCGGCACCGGCGGCTGGTGCCACTGCAGCGCCGCAAGATCGCCGATCACCGTGACTTCGGGATGACCGGGTATGGACAGGTCTTCGCCGACGATGACGCGCCCCGCGCGATCGCGCGGCACGCCGAGACTCGCACCGAGCGGAGATGCCGCAACGCCCGCCGCCCACACGATTGTTCGCGCAGCGAGATAATCGCCGCCCATGCGCACACCGCCGGCATCGATCCCCGTCACCGGCCGTCCCAGCCATACGGTCACGCCCAGATGCTCGAGCTGCAGGCGGGCGTGCTCGGACAGCGTCGTCGGATACGTCGGCAGCACGCGGTCGCCGCCTTCGACGAGCACGATGCGCGCGTTGCGCGGATCGAAGCGGCGGAATTCGCGGCGCAGCGTATGGCGCGCGATCTCGGCGAACGCGCCCGCCAGTTCGACGCCGGTCGCGCCGGCGCCGATGACGACGAACGTGAGCCAATTCGCACGCTTCGCGGGATCGGTTTCGCGCTCGGCGTGCTCGAATCCAAGCAGCACGCGCCGGCGGATTTCGTACGCGTCTTCGAGCGTTTTGAGACTAGGCGCGTACGGGGCCCAGGCGTCATTGCCGAAATAACTGTTGCTCGCGCCGGTGGCGACGATCAGATGGTCGTAAGCGACTTCGTCGTCGCCGTCGAGCACGACCATACGACGCGCCGGATCGATGCGCCGCACATCGCCGTAAATGACAGTCGCATTGGACTGGCGCGCGAGAATGTTGCGGATGGGTGCCGCCACTGCCGGCGCCGAGAGCCCGGCCGTCGCCACCTGATAAAGCAGCGGCTGAAAAAGATGATGGTTGGTGCGGTCGATCACCGTCACCTGCACCGGCGCGTCGCGCAGCTCCTGCGCCGCGAACAGGCCGCCGAAGCCGCAGCCGACGATGACTACGCGCGGCAGATTAGTGGAAGCGGTAACGTCCATCGCCGCATTTTAGCGCGGGTGCAAAGCGTCGGATGTAGTGAATTCGCGCAAGGTCTTTCCTCTCGTTTACCGCGTAGAATGCGAAATGCAAAAATAAGCCGAATATGACGAAGTTGTTTGCTGCGACAACGCAGTGACACTTCTTCAAAGCATGGATGGATCGGGTCGGTTGCCCGCGAACACGGGATCGCGATCGCCGAGCAGCTTCGCGACGACGTGCGCCAACAGCATGTCGCCGAAATTGCGGCGGTCGAACGCGCAGAAGACGATGGTACGGGATTCGTCGGGCATGGAAGTAAAGTTTTAGCACAACCGGGCAAGGTAAAATCGGCCGATGCAATCCTTCCTGTCGGCCCTGAAGAGCCAGCGCGCGTTCAAAGCCCTGCACTACCGCGAATTCCGCCTCGTCACCGGCTGCCAGCTGTTCGGCAATCTCGGCACATGGATGGACGAGCTCTCCCGCGGCTGGCTCATTTACCAGCTCACCGATTCGGTCGTGCAGCTGGGCCTCGTGCGCGGCGTCCAGTTCATCCCGCTGCTGCTCTTTTCGCCGATCGCGGGCAGCGCCGCCGACCGCTATTCGCGCAAAACGCTGCTCCTGATCTCGCAGGCCGTGAATGCGCTGCTCTTCGCCGCGCTCGCGTTCCTGATCTTCACGCAGCAGGTCGCGCCGTGGCACGTTTACGTGACCGCCGTGCTGGCCGGGATCATGCAGGTCATCCAGCATCCGGCGCGGACTTCGCTCATTTCCGATACGGTACCGACGGAATATCTGACCAACGCGATCGGCCTCACGTCGCTCATTTACAACGGCGCGCGGCTGATCGGTCCCGCGCTCGCCGGCGCCCTCATCGGCCTTGCCGACACCGGCGGCGCGTATGCCGTGCAGGCCGTTTTTCTGTTCATGGCGACGGTGTGGGCGCTGATGTTGCACCCGGTCGCGCCGCGTGCGAGCGGCGCGCACCGCGAGGGTTTCTTTCACAGCATCGTCAAAGGCTGGCATTACGCGTGGCACAACGAGTCGGTGCGCGCCGGCATCCTGTGCACGACTGCCGTTTCGCTGCTGATTTTTCCGTTCGCGACTTTGCTGCCCGTGTTCGCGCGCGACCTGCTCGGCGTCGGCGCGAGCGGCCAAGGGCTGCTGCTCGCCGCGATGGGCGTCGGCGCGCTGATCAGCGCGGCGATGATCACGCTGGCCGGACACGAGCTCGAACGCGGCAAAGTGATGCTCGACTCGTCGCTGGTCTACGGCGTCGCGATCGTAATCTTCGCGTTCACGCCCTGGTACTGGCTGTCGCTCGTCATCATGATCGTCGCCGGCTACTGCCACGTGCACGCCAACGCGCTCGTGAACACCGTCGTGCAATCGTACTCGTCCGCGGAATATCGGGGCCGCACGATGGCGCTCTTCAACATGAGCCAGATGCTTTCCACCGCGGGCGGGATGCTGGCCGGCCTGCTCGCCGCCGCGCTGGGACCGCGCGGCGCGGTCGCCGCCATGGCAGTCGCCGGCACGCTCGCGATCGTGCTGTTGATCGTCTCGATGCCCCACGCGAGGAAGATCAAGTAAGATAGCGACCTGCTTTCCGTGTACCATCGACGGCTGATATTCGATTTCCGATAAAGTTGGCCACAAAAACGTGGTTATATCGCGTGACCGACAAAAGTTAAGTGAGCCCGCATGACTTCCAGCCCCACCCGCCACCGTGTCAAGTTCGCCGATGTTGCGATCGGCCAGCGTTTTTACGATCCGATCAGCGATGAATACTTCGTCAAGCGAAGCGCCGAACTGGCGGCCATGGTCACCGGCATCGGTGACGGCACGGTGCCGGACGAATTCGAACCCGACGACATTGTCGGCATCGATCTCAATTAGAAATCACCCGAAAGATTCGAACATGCTGGATCTCAAAGGCAGGATCGCGTTCGTCGCAGGCGCGGGCAGCGTCGGTCCCGGCTGGGGCAACGGCAAGGCCATCGCCGTGCTGCTCGCACGTCAGGGCGCGCAGGTGTTCGCGACCGACCTCAACGAAGCGGCCGCCAACGAAACGCGCGCGCTGATCGAAAAAGAAGGCGGCGTGTGCGTCGTGCAGAAATGCAATATGACCAAAGCCGATGAAGTGAATGCCGCGGTAGACGCGTGCGTCAAGCGGTTCGGCCGCATCGACATCCTGATCAACAACTGCGGCGGTTCGGCCGGCGGCGATCCGGTGACTATGAGCGAAGAAGTGTGGGATGCGCAGCTCGACTGGAATCTTAAGACGGTGTTCATGGGCTGCAAGTTCGTGCTGCCCGTGATGGAGAAACAGAAATCGGGCGCAATCGTGAACATCTCTTCGATCGCGGGCTTCCGCCACCAGGTCGCGGGCCGCGTCAACGTCGCCTACAGCACCGCCAAAGCAGGACTCGCCGCGTTCAGCCGCTCGACCGCGATGGCGTACGTGAAGAAAGGCATCCGCTGCAACACGGTGATCGTAGGCACGATGCACACGCCGCTCGTCGAAGAGCGCCTCGTCAAGCAGCTCGGCGCAGGAGACGCGGCGACGCTGATCGCGCAGCGTCATGCCGCCGTGCCGATCGGCTACATGGGCACGGGTTGGGACACTGCGAATGCAGTGGTGTTCCTCGCCTCCGAAGAAGCGCGCTATATCACCGGCATCGAGCTGACAGTGGACGGCGGCATCAGCGCGGCGCGCGTCTAGATTTTTTCCATGAAGTCGTCAGTTCTGGGCCTCGCGTTTTTTCTCGCGCTCGCGGCGCCGGCCGCCGGCGCGGGCGAGTCGGTGGTGACGGTGACCGCAGACGACGGCACGCGGCTCTCCTATCTGCTGACCGTGCAATCCGCCGCGCCGCGCTACGTCATCCTCGGTTTTCCCGGCGGCAGCGGACTGTTCAACGCGCGCGTGGAAGACGGCGAAATCCGCTTCGCGTTCGGCGGCAATTTCGTCGTGCGCACGCGCAATCTCGTGGTCGACGACGAATTCGCGATGGCATTGACCGATGCCACGTCCGTGGTCGAGAGAATGGCACCGATCGTCGCGGATCTGCACCGGCGCTTTCCCGCCGCGCGGATTTACCTCATATCCACCAGCAACGGGACGATAGACTCGGCCAACCTGTCGCTCACCCTCGGCGGAATCGGCGGCGCGATACACACGTCGTCGATGGCGAGGCTGGCCGCCGTCTCGTTCGACAAGTCGACGGTGCGCCAGCTCTTCGTGCACCATCTGAATGACGGGTGCCGCGCAACGAGTTATGGCGCCGCCAAGTACGTGACGGACAAATATCACATCAAGCTCATCACCATGACGGGCGGCCACGGCACGGGCGACCCCTGCGAACCGTTCGGATATCACGGTTACGCCGACATCGAACCGGAAACCATCGCCGCGATCAAACAATGGGTCCGCGAAGACGGCGCGCCGCGTTGATGGGGTGAGCGCGCCGGTCGCCGCCATTGAGGTACTCGCGCCGCGCCGTTAGAATCGGGGTTCGCGAGCGTCAGTCTGCAACACCCCCTCCCTGGAGAGTTTATGGCCGCTGAAAGCAACGATCTGCCTTTGTCCCCGTATTTCGTGCTCGACTTGACGCGCGCGCGCGCGGGTCCGACCGCCGCGCGCCAGCTCGCGGACTGGGGCGCAAACGTCATCAAGATCGAAGAACTGACCAAACCCGGCGACGAAGACAACGCATGGGACCTGCGTCACGGCTCAGATTTTCAGAACCTGCACCGCAATAAGAGGAGCCTGACGCTGAACCTCAAAGACCCGGCGGGCCTCGCGATTTTCAAGCGCATGGCGGACAAAGCCGACGTCGTGATCGAGAATTACCGCCCCGACGTCAAGTTCCGCCTCGGCATCGATTACGAGACGCTCAAGAAAACCAATCCGCGTCTCGTGTATGCGAGCATCTCCGGCTTTGGCCAGGACGGCCCGTATGCAAACCGCCCGGGCCTCGACCAGATCGCGCAGGGCGTCTCCGGGTTGATGTCGATCACCGGCATGCCCGGCACGCAACCGACGCGCGTAGGCATCGCGATCTCGGACAGCACTTCCGGCGTTTATCTGTCGTTCGGCATTCTGCTGGCGCTCTTGCAGCGCGAACGCACCGGCGTCGGCCAGTGGGTAAACACGTC
>CAZEAX010000110.1:11166-12176 GCA_964510405.1 uncultured Streptomyces sp.
GCGTTGATGGATTTCCAGGCGGCGCGCTACCTGATCAGCGGCGAAGTGCCGCCGCAGGCCGGCAACGATCATCCGACCGCGGTGCCGCAGGGCGTATTCAAGACTGCCGACGGCTACATCAACATTTCAGGATCGGGGGCGATGTATCCGCGCCTGTGCAACGCGATCGGCCTGCCCGAACTCATCAAGCATCCCGATTACATCGACTTCAAGCTGCGCTCGAAAAATCGCACGCCGCTCAATGCCGCGATCTCCGAGAAGATCGTTCAGCGCACGAGCGCGGACTGGGTGGAACTTCTCAACAAGGCGGGCGTGCCGTGCGGCCCGATCTACACGCTCGACCAGACGTTTGCCGATCCGCAGATCAAGCACATGGGTGTGGTGCAACCCGTCGATCACCCGAAGCTGGGCCGCTTGAACCTCGTAGGCCAGGGCGTGAATCTCGGCACCAAGCCGCTGAAGCTGCGCACGGCGACACCCGAACGCGGCCAGCACAACGACGAGATCCTGCGCGAATTCGGCTACAGCGATGCGGAGATCGGTTCGCTGCGCGAACGCAAAGTGATCTAGATCGTCATTCCCGCGCAGGCGGGAATCCAGAAGAAATTAGCCAAGTCCTGGATGCCCGCCTGCGCGGGCATGACGGCTACGCTGTCACTTGAATGCCTGCTGCAGGTAGTCAAGCAGATCGGCGCGATCGCGCGCTTCGGGCATGCCCGCGTACGGCATGCGATTCGCCGGCACCGCTTTCTGCGGATCGAGCACGTAGGCGTCCAGCGTCTGCCGCGACCACGTGATGCCGCTTTTCTTCAGCGCGGGGGAATAGCGAAAATCCTCGAGTGCGCCGGCGCGGCGGCCGATCACGCCGTGCAGATCGGGACCGACGCCGCTCGCTCCGCTCTCGACCGCATGGCAAGCGCGGCATTCTTCGAACAGCTTCTCCCCGCGCTTCACATCCGCGTGCGCGATTCCCGCAGGATCAGGGAGGCCAGCCACCCGGTAACCCGGAA
>CAZEAX010000111.1:0-11995 GCA_964510405.1 uncultured Streptomyces sp.
GTTAATTCGCACTCAAATTTGACCCAGAATTTTCATCGAATTTTGACCCACCCCTAGAACTAATTAAGTGGTCACTTTTCTGGGTTTAAGTACCTTTCTAGTCTGTGTTGAGCTATTTTTAAAGCGATAACTGTCATTGCCCGTCTCAACAATATGGTAATGGTGGGTCAGGCGGTCAAGCAGTGCAGTGGTCATTTTTGGGTCGCCAAACGGCTACTAACGGGGTCTTGCAATCATGCATTCCACAAGCTGGTTATCGCACCTGAATCAAGTGCGCTGACCGCTGCTGCTCGCCACCGCCTCGCCCACCGCGCGCATTAGCGAATCCGGTGTACCGGGATTGATTGAGCAGTCGGGCCCCAGCAGGTGCATGTGGCCGCCGGTTTCCGCAATCGACGAGCGCGCGCGTTCGACCAGCGCGTCGGGCTGCATGCCGCCGATCTGCGGTTTGCCCGGCAGGCCGCCCAGCACCGCGCGTCCCGTGCGGTCGCGCGCTTCTGCCAGCCCGGGATTGCCCGGCGTGGTCGCCCAACTGAATACTGACACCGGATAGTCGATGAACTCGTCGAAATGCGTATGGTCGCCGCACACGTGCATGATGTTGAACGGCGCGGACTCCGCCGCCTTTAGAATCGAGAGATCGTGGGGACGCTGGAAGCGCCGGCATTCAGCTTCCGACATCAGCTTCTGCGTGGCGAGCGTCGTTGCATAGAAGATGCCATCGATGCCGGCCGCGACGCAATTGCGCGCGTAATCGGCGAGTGTCACAGCGATCGCGGCAAGTCCGCTATCCAGCGCCGCCGGGTCTTCGCGCATGAGCCGCAGCACTTCATCGCGCCCTCCCGGCAACAAAGACGGCGCCACCATCAGCGGCGCGAAGATGGTGGCAACGACAGGGACATCTGCGCCCACCGCCGCGCGGATCGAGAGGAGCGCTTGCAGCTGTTCGGCGAGCGCGCCCTGAGAAGCGTCGGCAGGCCGCAGCGTCCCGAGCTCACGCGCCTCGCGCAGCGGGTGGTGATTCACGGTGAACTTGATTGTCTGCTGCGTCGAGGACTCGATCTGCAGGCCCCACATCTCGGCGAAGCACGTCTCACGCGACTGCGGCTTGAGGAAGTCCCAGTCGAACGTCCGATAAAGCCGCATCGTCTCGTCTGCCAGGGCCTGCGCCGAGTGTTCGGACGAAAAGTTGTGCAGCCAGAAACTCACCGGCACGCGATCGACCGGCTCGCCGCGGATGGCTGCCATCACTCTTTCACGCTTGTTCATGCATACCGCCGGATGGAGATCATTGCAGGAGGATGTTGTTTGAGATCGATATCGGCAGTTTATCTGCAAGCGGCCGCATGTGAACGAGACTACAGCGGCAGCTTCACTCCGTGCCGCTCGATAACCTTATGATCGAGCACGATGTGAAAGCCCGGACCTTCGACAGGTAAACGTCCGGAAGCGTCTGGTTCCGCGAGCGGATGAAACGCCGGATTGGTCCAGTCGAGCATCTCGACCGGCAGGCTGCGCGGCAGGCTGGCCAGCAGGTGGATGGAATAATGCGAGAAACGGTGCCCGCCAACCGTTGCGCCCAGTGCGTTGAGGACTCTCGCCGCTTCGAGGAAGCGGACCGGCCCGCCGACGTATTGCACGTCGATAATCAGCTTGCGAAGCCGGCCGCGCGTATGCAGTTCGTAGAGTTCGCGCGCGCTGGTGGACTTCTCTCCGGCCGCGATCGTGTTGAACGGGTGGTCGCGGACGAGATGCAGTTTGTCATGAGGCGCGGGATCCTCGACCCACATGAGCTTCGCGCTGCACGCATCGAGAAACTCGTTGGCAATTTCCGCCGTCCAATCCGAGCCCGTTTCAAGCGCGATGGTGCCGGGTTCGGAATACACCTGGCGCACGGCATCGATACGTTCAAGGTTGTCCTTCAGGGACCGGCTGACCCGCATCTTCACCGCGCGGTAGTTGTTTTGCCGGTGCATCTTCGCCTCGGCGATCAACCCGGCGGACGATTTGTCGAGCCACAGGGCGCTCGCATAGCATTCAAGACGGTCGCGTCCCGCGGGGCGCCCCCACAGATCGGCGCAGGGCACGCCCGCCTGTTTGCCGGCGAGATCCCAGGCGGCCAGGCTGACGGCGCTGGCCGCGCACCTGCTCGCCGCGCTGCTTTCGCAGGTGGCCTCCTCCTGACGTTCAACATCGAGCAGGCCCGCCAGGCCCGGCGCCGATTCAGCAACGAGCTTGCGCGCAATCGCCGATGCCTGTTCCATGTCGGCCGCCCGCCTGAAGGACGAATAGCCGACGCCCCGATTGCCCTTGTCATCCGACAGAAAGACCAGCAGCAGGCAGGTTTCCGTGGTCAAGCCTTTGGGCGCCTTGATAGGCGGATCGAGAGGGACACGCAAATTCCACAGTTCTACGTTGATGCTGTTACCCGCCATATTTGCAATTCCTCGTGACAGAACTCATTGCATCATTGTAATGGCATTGCCATGCATCGTTTGCAAACCAACTACCGACGGCACAAAATGGGTTCCGGATGGCTGTCGGTGTGCGCAATGCACCCGCAGCCGCGCTACTCTAACGAAACACATTTTGACCAATGGAAGGTATGGACAGTATCCGGCGCAATGCGGTTTCGCTCTGCGTCGCCGTGTTCGCGATTTCAGCGGTGACGACAGCGCCAGCGGCCAACGATTATCCCTCCAAGCCCGGCCGGCTTATCCTGCCATCCAGCGCTGGCTCGTCATCCGACATCATGGCACGCATCTTCGCGCAGCGATTCAGCGAAGCGTGGGGGCAGCCCCTGGTCGTCGATAACCGCGCGGGCGCTGCCGGCATCATAGGCACCGAACTCGCGGCAAGAGCCGCACCCGACGGCTACACCATCTACAACTACGGCATCGGGCAATCGATCGTCCCGGCGCTTCACAAGAACCTGCCGTACGATCACCTTCGCGATTTCACGCTGATTTCGACTTTTGCGATGACACCCAACCTGCTCACCGTGACACCGTCGCTCGGCATTGCGAGTGTGCAGGAGTTCATCAGTGCGGCCGGGAGCCATCCCCGTAAGTTCAAGTATTCGTCAAACGGCGTCGGCGGCACGCCGCATCTCACCATGGAGCTTTTCAAGGCGGCGACCGGCATCGATGTCGTGCACGTACCTTACAAGAATTCGTCGCAGGGCTTCACCGATGTGGCGGGCGGACAAATGCAGGCGTGTTTTTTCACCCTGCCGGGGCTGTTGCCCTTCGTGAAATCGGGGCGGATGCGCGCGCTCGCCGTCTCGTCGGCCAGGCGCGCCGAGCAGTTGCCCAATGTGCCGACCGTGATGGAATCCGGCGTACCGGATTTCGATGTCACCGTATGGCAGGGATTCGCGGTGCCCAGAGGCACGCCGCAAAACGATGTCGCGAAGATTTACGCGGCGATGATGAAGGCGCTCGCAATGCCGGAACTCAAGCAACGATTTTTCGAAAACGGCGTCGCCGCGGTTTCGATGACACCCGGCGAATTCACGAAGTTCGCCAACGTCGAGACCGCGAAGTGGCAGAGAGCAGTTACGATCTCTGGTCTGAAAAGCGAATAGCGGTTGAACGTGCGCCTGGCCCCGCTTGGACTGAATCGAACTCCCGACAGAAAACGCAATATTATGTCAGTGCTCTGTGAACCCATTCCGCGTGCACAAGTGTTTTGTGATCCATGCCGAAAGGCCCGACAAGCTGTGCGCCGATCGGCAAGCCGGCGGTGCCGGTAAATACCGGCACCGTTATCGCCGGGACATACAATGCGGTCCACATGCGATTAAAGATTGAATTACCCGTCGTCTCAAGTCCTTTCGGCGCCTCGCCCGGCGCACTCGGCACGAGCAGGATGTCGAAATCGACGAACACATCGTCGAGCAATCTGCGGCACTCGCCAAGCAGGTTGCGCGCAGCGAGATATTGAGCGGCCGTGCACCTGTCGCTCTCTTTGAGCTTCTTCATCAGAATCGCACTGATCTTGTCCGGAAAATTCCGCCGCTCATGGGAAAGGGCGCGACTGAACTCGTAGTCGCTGATGGTGCCTTGAGCGGCGACTGCGCCACCGAACTTCTCCGGCAGTTCGACTTCCTTTACGCGCGCGCCGGCGTTGGCGAGACGCGGTAAGGCCGCCTCCATTGCCGCCGCCGTTGCATGGTCGGCATGCCGCCATTGCGGAGTGCGACAAAAACCGATGCGCGGATTGCCCGTGGCCGCCGTCCCGAAATCGGGAACGTCCTGTGCCGTCAGCAGCGAGAACGTCAGTGCCGCATCCGGCACGGTGCGCCCCATGATGCCGACCGTATCGAGCGATTCCGAATTCGGTTTGACACCGGCCCGATTGATCATGTTGAACGTGGGCTTGAAGCCAACGATGCCGCAAAAAGCCGACGGGCGAATGACCGAACCGCCGGTTTGCGTACCTAAGGCGAGCGGAACCATGAAATCGGCCACCGCTGCCGCCGACCCGCTCGAGGAGCCGCCGGGCGTATGCGCGGTATTGTGCGGATTGCGTGTCTTGCCGGAAAACCGCGCGGCAAACTCTACGGTCACTGCTTTGCCCATGATGAGCGCACCCGCGTTCCTCAGCATGGCGACGCAAGCCGCGTCCGCCTGCGGCCGATGGCCTGCATAGATCGGCGATCCATACTCGGTGGGCATGTCCGAAGTATCGATGATGTCTTTCACGCCAACCGGGATACCGTGCAGCAGGCTGCGCCGCGGTTGACGATCGCTCTCACGCGCCTGCGCCAGCAGCTGTTGCGGATCGAGGTACGCCCATGCCTGCACATCGTGCTCGCGCTGCTCGACTCGCGCGAGACTATCCTCGGCAAGCTGCACGGCACTGAGCTTGCCGGACGCCATCAAGGCAGCGGCTTCGGTCACCGAATATTTGTTACTGTCGCCCAAGTTCTGCTTCCTTGTTACTCGCGTTGAATACCTGCTATTTCGATCACTTTCGCCCATTTGCGCACTTCGGCACCAACGAACGCACCGAGTTGTTGAGACGTTCCGCCCGCCGGATCGACCCCGACTTTGGCAAGGCGCTCTTTGACATCGGGGAGCTTGAGTATTTCGTTGATCTGGCGATTGAGCTTGCCGACTATCGCTGCGGGCACGCCGGCCGGCGCAAAAAGTCCCGACCACTGCACCACTTCGTAGCCGGGCACGCCGGCTTCCGCGATGGTCGGCACATCCGGAAACGTCGGCGTGCGTGTGGTGGTGCTGACACCCAACGCCCTCAATCGTCCCGAGTGGATATGCGGCAGCACTGAATTCGCGCTGAAGATCCCGAGTTGTACTTCGCCCCCTAACATCGCCGTCACCGACGGCGCACTGCCCTTGTAGGGCACGTGCACGAGTTTGATGCCTGCCATCGACATTAAGAGTTCCATGCTGAGGTGGGTGGCGCCGCCGGTTCCCGCAGATCCGTAGTTCAGCTTGCCGGGATTGGCCTTTGCATAACCCAGCAATTCCTTCAAATTATTCGGCAGTGAGGGCAGCGCGACAAGGATCAAAGGTTGCGTGCAGACCTGGATCACGGGCGCCAGATCCTTGACCGGATCGAATCGCGGATTGCGGGAAAGATTCGGCACCGTGGCGAGCGCGGCATTGTTGATCAGCAGCGTGTAGCCGTCGGGAGTCGATCTGGCCACGATCTCGGTGCCGATCGCGCTGGCCGCGCCCGGGCGGCCGTCGATCACGACCGGCTGCCCCCACAACTCCGTCAATTTCTGCCCGACGATGCGTGCCTGTGCCTCGGTGCTCCCGCCCGGCGCATAAGGATCGATTATGCGAATCGGTTTGCTTGGGTACTGATCGGCGCCTGCCGCAGGATATGCGGCGGCGATAAATATGGCCAGTGCACAATATCCAACGCTCAATCTCTTGGTCATAAATGGATACTATGGATTGGGATGGCTGAATAATACGGGATACATTCCGATTTTCCCCGCGACCGCCGAGTAAATCAAAGCGGACGGGCTCGAATTACGCGCACTACTCCGCCTTGATATTCCCGTCGCGGATGATTTTCGCCCAGCGCTCGACGTCGGCGTTGACGAATTTCTCGGTCTCCGCCACGCCCATCGTGACCGGCATGAAGCCCTGCTCCGCGAGCTTCGATTTCATTTCCGGCGCGGCCATGATGCTGTTCACTTCGGCATTGATCTTGGCAACGATTTCTTTCGGCGTGCCGGCGCGAACCATGATGCCCTGCCAGCCCGTGGCCTGGACGCTGGGGAACCCGGCTTCCGCCGTGGTGGGGACGTCGGCAATCTGCGCAAGCCGCGTATCGGTGGTCACCGCGAGCGCGATCAGCTTGCCCGCTTTCACGTAGGTCAGGCATTCCGGCCATTGCGAAAACACGACGTCGTTCTGCGCGCCAAGCAGAGCCACCACCGCGGGTGCGCCACCTTTGTAGGGCACATGCAGGATCTTGGCGCCAGTCGCGGCCTTGAACATTTCGAGCACGAGATGCTGGGGCGTTCCATTCCCGCCCGAACCCGCGCTCAACGCCTGCTTGTGCGACAGCGCGACGAGGTCTTTCAAAGAGCGCACCGGCGACGAGGCCGGCACCACGACCGCCATCGGATAGAAACTCAACATGGCGACGGACTGCAAATCCCGCTGCATGTTGTATGGGGGGTTTGCGACCAGGCTCGCGTTGATGGTGGTGGTGGTCGTGCCGATCAGGTAGGTGTAGCCATCGGCGGCCGACTTGGCGACCGCGTCGGCGCCGATGATGCCGCCGGCGCCCGTGCGATTTTCCACCACGACCGACTGCAGCCAGGCCTCGTTCAGTTTCTGCGCGACAATGCGCGCCATCACGTCGGTTCCCCCGCCGGCCGCAAACGGAACGACGACCTTCACCAGCCGGTTCGGGTAGCTTTGCGCGGCGGCCGGCCCCGCGGCAATCAGGCCGCCCGCCACCAGGAAAACAGCAACTGCGGCAGTTACTTTTTTCAAATTCCCCTCCTTGGCTGGAATATCGCAGGGCCTGTTCTAAGTGCGGACTGCTGCGAGGACGACAGGTTGCTACGCCGCGGGCGGCGGCGTCAAGCAGCGTAGCGAATAGCGGGGCCAGCTTTTTTTGCATAACCGTGTTGGACTGCAGGACACCCATCCCCAATTTTCTTTGCCGTGGCACATAAATCATTTCCGCTAGTGTTTCGCGTGGTCCTCTTTCGGCGATTCGTGCTTCGACTCTTCTTTTTCCTCTTTCGGCGCCGCCGGCGGCGCCCAGCCTTTCGCCTGCATGCAGCCCACATGGTAGAAACGCACTATGTGAGTGGCGATCACATTCGCGCGCTCCTCCGGCCGCTCCTCGCATTGCGCGGTATCGACGTCGAAATCCTTCTGCGTCGCACCCGCTTTTGTCCACTTCGGTTCCAGGCTCACGCATCCGGCGAGAAATACGATCAGCAATAGTGCGATACGCATCGTTGGCCCCCGTTGTTAGATTTATGATTGTCGCGCGCTCCGTTCGGGCGCGATTTGCAATGCCGATTCGCGGCAGTTCCGGTCGAAGCCGGACTCGCGAACAGCAGGCCAAATATAACCCGAATGAGGTTATTCCGCTGACAAACGCGCGCGCAGTCCAGCATTGCGAGCCAGCTATCGCAAACGCGGTTAAGTAGTGCAGTTGCGGGGTCTTGCAATCATGCGATCGATCAATTGAAACAATAAATATTGGATTGCAAGACCTGGCCCGGTTGTTGCCAAGCTAGAGCTTGATATTGGAAAGCAGAAGTGGTGCGTGATGATGCCCATTAAAAGACGCACTCAAGCCACCTTGGAGCGTGACTTTGCGATCTAGCGATGACTGAAGCTTGTCGTAGCCAGCCTTATCCAAAACCAGTTGAACGAGTGTTACCCCTTGTTGGGGATACTCATCTGGCGCATTGGAATCTCCGGCCAGGGTACAGAGCGGTTGTGGGAGGGTCAAATAAAAACCAACCTCCGGTTCATCTCCGTTCTTGATGCTTTCATAGTTCGGAGGTCCGGGATACGTCCGCCTTTCCAAATGTCCGCTGAGCGAGACGATTGCGGGTTCATAAGATACGCAGGCAGGAGAACTGGCGGCTTTTTGCGGCGTTTCCGCCACTTCTTTCCTTGGCTCTTTTGCTAAAGGTGTATCAAAGTTCAAATTGGCCACGACTGCTATCAGGTCAGCTTCTGACGTTCCCGAGCCACCTTTAGAGCACTCCTCCAAAGCCACTGCTCTGTTCCAAAAGA
The DNA here is from genome assembly GCA_964510405.1 of uncultured Streptomyces sp. Lineage (GTDB taxonomy): Bacteria > Pseudomonadota > Gammaproteobacteria > Burkholderiales > SG8-41 > PALSA-1004. The sequence continues at coordinate 8,256 of CAZEAX010000111.1, forward strand.
ATTGATCACCTTGCAGGCTTAACGAAACGTAATGGCACCCGCGCAAGAGAGCACCAAAGCCATTCTGAGCGTCATATTCCGTTTTTACGATATATGCATCACGATCCTTGTACTTGCCGGTCCACACTATTGTTGCGGAGATCAACTTAAATGAACCTGGACTCTTGAGGGCCTCTTGGATAATTTCCTGTGCGGCCCCCGTAACCTTTGATTCGCCAAACACGTTGGCGATCTTTGACAGACCCGCAATCACTCCACCGACAACGATAATGCCTAAAAATACGAGTTGCCAACGCGGAATCGCTTTCGTCTCTGCAAGAAATTCGGATGTGAATGTCGATGGTGCCGCCTCAGGAGGTTGTGCCGTTGCGTTTTGTGAGGCTTGAGTTGGGCTTGGAGTAGCGGTGACAACAGGCATCTTCTCCAATTTCGCACCGCACTTTATGCAGAAATTCGCTTGATCGGGTTGCGGCGCTCCACATTGCTGGCAAAACATCATCCCCCCCTATTTTTCCGAGAGTGGCTGCGTTAACCAGCCGCCGGAATCCATTCTGCTCCCGCCATAATATTCCAGCAACACCACTCCACAATTCGCTTTTTTCAACTTGCATCTGTCATAAATTCCGGACAGGAATAGCATGCCTGCCAAGAAGATCTGGCCAAGTTCTTGCAATCCTCGAGGGTTGATCTACGTAACCCTAGCCATTTCCAGATCAAGCGCGCTAAAACTTCTGCACGAAGTCGACGGATCGCCAGGGAATTTCAAGCATGATGTGATGATCGGACATCGGCACATAAGCGCTCTGAACAAGGGGAAAAGCCCTCGTTAAGTGCGTGAAATGCAGGGGCTGTCTTTTAGATAAAAGCGAAGCAGTCGATTTGCCCAGCCTCCGGCATACTCCACTCCAATTCGGCGTCGTCTAACGATACTACCCCGCACCACTTGTGTCGGTGCCTCAACATGAAGAGACTCAGCGAGTAGATCGGATCCATTTTGGCGCAGGCTGATATGCATCGCTTTGCACAATAGCCCGGGTCCGCAGGTGCGCCCGGTTAAGTTAAGCACGGGCTCCAAAGCCCTTAATAGCACTGCAGTGGCGGTTCCCTCCGGCCCGGTAACGACGTTCATGCAATAGTGCAGCCCGTAAATCATGTACACGTAAGCATGGCCCGGCGGGCCGAACATCACCTCAGTGCGGGCCGTTCGGCCCTTTGAAGCATGAGACGCCAAGTCACGCGGCCCGAGATATGACTCGACTTCGACGATCCGCCCCACGCGTTTGACGCCGCGAGAAACATGAACGAGATTCATGCCCAGCAATTCCTGCGCAACGGTCACGGGGTCACGGTCATAGAACCGCCGCGGAAGTTTTGTCATGTTCGCTCTGCGTTCTTGGCCAAAAGCGTCAAGGAAGTATGCGATACCAACGGGCACTTCCGCACTCTGCACCTGCGGAACTCGGCCGCAACCGGCAACTTAGCGTCTTCAGTCATTTCCGGCGTATGCCTATGAGGCGGCCGATTTCCGCGGGTCGCGGGCGCAGCGAATGCTTTTCGTGCAAGGCGCGCAAGCGCGCAAGTCTGTCAGTGGGCCAGGTGGTGCTGCGTCGCGTTGCCATATCGACGCAGATCGAGATCGCTTCGGAGGTGGCTGCCAGCCAGCGCTCTTGCGCGTGAAGCATGGTCATGAAGTAATGGATGCGCTTCGCGTCGAAGTCGATCAGCTGAAAGGTGAAATCAAGCGGATCACCTTCGTTCACCTCGCGCTGGTAGGTCACATGCGATTCCAGCGTAAACGTGCTGCAGCCGGTGGCTTCGGTGCTCGCAGAGCCCACACCGAGCTTGTCCCAGGGGAGATCGAGAGCCTGGTCGAACAGCACGGAGTAGTAGCCTACGTTCATATGACCGTTGGGATCGATGAACGCCGGCGGCACGACAAAGCCGGAATAGGGAATATTGTCGATGGCCTGGGTGATGTCGGAAGATGACAATGTAGCGTCCTCGTGCGGTCATGACTCAGGCGCAGAGCCTGGTCCGTCCCCGCTTAATCAATTCGGCGAAGGTAAATTAAATAAGGTCAGTTTAAGCGAATCGCCTCTCAATGAGACAATCCGTGGCATGCCATCGACGCCCTACTGTCCACCCGCGAACCGCGGACTTGCCATCCTCCATCTCTCGGACCAACTGATCGTTGTCAACAAGCCCACCGGGTTGTTGTGCGTTCCCGGGCGCGGCGCAGGCAAGGAAGACTGCCTGTCGCGCCGGATTCAAGCCGAATTTTCCGACGCCTTGATCGTTCATCGTCTGGACATGGGCACGTCGGGCATCGTCGTCATGGGGCGTGGTGCCAGGGCGCAGCGCGAGCTGAGTGTCATGTTCCAGGAGCGCAGAGTGCGCAAGCGCTACCAGGCCCTGGTCGAGGGGCACTGGATGGCTGCTGCCACGGGGGAGATCGAGCTACCCATCAGCGTCGATTGGCCCAACCGCCCGAAGCAGAAAGTCGATCACACTACGGGCCGGCCGAGCCTGACCCGCTATCGCGTCATCGACATCGACACTGCGCGCGCGGTTTCGCGCATCGAGCTCGATCCCGTCACCGGACGTTCGCATCAGTTGCGGGTGCACTTGGAAGCCATGGGACATCCCATCCTCGGCGACGACTTCTACGGAACGCCGGGATCCTGCGCCAAGGCGGAGCGCCTGATGCTGCATGCCTGCCAGATCGAATTCTGCCATCCTGAAACGGGCTTACCGCTGTGCGTTGACTGTCCGCCGCCGTTCTAATTCAGCCCCGATAACACTCCACAACGCCTGAAGTGCTGAGTGTTTCAATCTCTGCCTCGCCGTAGCCCATTTCGTTCAATATCTCGCGGGTGTGCTCGCCCACGTGCGGGCTATGTGCGAGGCGGTCGCCCGTCGCGGGCGGGCGCTGGCCGCAGAGCGTTCCCATCGGCACGCGGCCAAGCGTGTCGTTGTCGACCCAGTGCACGGCATCGACCGCCTGCACCTGCGGATCGGCGAAGAGATCAGTGTATGTATTGACCTTGGCTTTCAGGATGTCGATGCTTGACAGCAGTTCGACCCACTCGTTTGAAGTTTTGGTCTCGAAGACAGGCCGCAGTTCGGCCATCAACTCGTCGCGATGTTTTACGCGTGCGCGCGCGTCGACGTAACGCGCATCGTCGATCCATTCTTCCCTGCCGAGCAGTTTGGCGAGCCGCTTGAAATGTTCATCGCGCCGCGCATTGACGCTCATGAAGCCGTCTTTGGTTTTGAACATGCCGACCGGCATGCCAATGGGTTCGGCGACGCCGCCTTGCAGATGGTGTTCCATCATCGCGCCTTCCTGCAGCGCGAGCGCGCATTCCAGCAGGCTGGTTTCGATGTGGGCGCCGCGGCCTTTCATGGCTTTGCGGTAGAGCGCCGCTGCGACTGCCTGGAATGCATACAAGCCGGTGGAGAAATCGATCGCCAGCATTTCGATGCGCTGCGGGACACCCGTCGCACCGCGGTTGATCGACATCATCCCCGTATAGGCCTGCATCACCGAGTCTGTTGCGGGATCATCGGCGCGCGGGCCCTTCGCGCCAAAGCCGGAAATAGAAAGATAAACAACATTGGGATTGGATTTTTTGACGCTCGCGTAGTCGAGCTTGAACTTGTCTATCTTGCCGACGCGATAGTTCTGGAGGAAAACATCGCATTCGCCGGCCAGCCGCTGGACGATCGCGACACCCTGC
>CAZEAX010000112.1:0-11923 GCA_964510405.1 uncultured Streptomyces sp.
GAACTGCCCGGCATTCATCGCGTGCTGAACTCGGACGACATACTCGGCGGACCCTCGACGTTCTCCAATATTTTCTCGAGCAGCAAGTTCCGCAATGCGAACCCGCGAACCTACAAGGCGGCGCTGGCGGCGTTCACCGAGGCGGTCGCGCTGATCAACAAGGACAGGAAGTGGGCGGCGCAGGTGTACCTCGACGTGTCGAGCGACAAGAAAAGCACCGTGGCCGAGATCCTGAAGCAGCTCGAAGACGTCAACATCGTGTTCACCACCACGCCGAAGAACGTCCAGAAATACGCCGAGTTCATGTTCGACGCGGGCTATATCAAGACGCGACCCGCCTCGTGGAAGGATCTCTACTTTCCCGAGATCCACGACCAGCCGGGAAGTTAATATGCAGCTTGCGTTGCTAGGCGGCGGCTTCGATTACTCGGGGGCCGCGCAGGACGAATTCGACGACTGGTACGACACCGAACACGTTCCCGAGCGCCTGCGCATCAAGGGATTCATTAATGCGGTGCGCTGGATAGGCGCGGAAAACCCGAAGATTTCGCTCGCGATCTACGATCTCGAAAGCCTCGACGTCCTGCAGAAGCCCGAATACCTCGCGGTTTCGCCCGCGCACTTTTCGCCGTGGGCGACGCGCATCCTGATCGGCCAGTGCAAGCGCATCTGCCGTTTCAATTGCGTGCAGATAACGCCCGGCGACCGCGTGGCGCCGGACGACGCGCGAGGTTTGCTCGTTTCGGCGATGAACGTCGCGCCCGCGCACGAGGCCGAATTCAACGAATGGTACGAGACCGAGCATCTGCCGCGCCTCGCGCAGTTACCCGGCGTCATCTGCGCGCGGCGTTTCACTTCACCGGGTGCCGGTCATAAATATGTCGCGACCTACCACCTCACGTCGCCCGGCATCTGTGACTCGGCGGCGTGGCGCGCCGCAGCGGAATCGCCGTGGACAAAAAAGCTGAAGGCGCATATGAGCGACCGCCTGCGCCTCGTGTTGAAACGCTACGTGCGGACGCGGCCGCTGCCTTGAGCGTGCGCAGCCGCGGACCTGATTACTTCCTGGCGGCTTTTTTCCCGGCGGACTTTTTCGCCGGAGGTTGCGCGCCGGACCCGGGCTGATAGAAACCCATCATATTGTTTTCAGTGTCCTGGAAGCACGCGATCCAGCCCATGTCATGGCCGATCTCCTGCATGGGCAGGCAGACAGTGCCGCCGGCCGCCACAACTTTCGCGAGCGCGGGATTGACCGCGCCCCGCCCGGCTCAAACCGATTTCGGAAAACCGTACAGCGTCGCCGGGTTATCGACGAGGATCCGGTTGCGCATCGCTTCGTTCGGCACCCACACGGTCATGAGATCGAACAGCAACGCGTCGTCCGGCTTGTTGTCGTCCGGCATGGTCGGGTGCGGCCAGTCGCTGCCCCACACCAGGCGCTCGGGTGCCGCTTTCACGAACGCCTGCGCGATTTTGGTGGCGTCGGGATAATCCGGCGGGCCGATTTTGGTGTTCGAATACGCGCCCGACAGCTTGACCCACGCGCGGCCCTTATCCAGGAGTTCGAGGATGATCGCGTGCGACGGGTGCCCGATACCGGCGGGCAGCGGCGGATTGCCGAGGTGATCGAACACCATGGGTGTCGGCAACCGGCGCAGCAGATCGGCGAGTTCAACGACCTGCTCGCCTTCCATGTTGAACTGGATGTGCCAGCCCATGCCCGCGATGCGCTTCGCGAGCGGCTCTATCATGTCGGGCTGCACGACGCGGCTTTTCGGATCGCCGATGCTGAAGCGGATGCCGCGCACGCCGGCATCGTGAAACCGTTTCAATTCCGCATCGGTGACGGTCGGGCGCACGACCGCGACGCCGCGCGCATTGCCGGCGGCCTGCTTCAAAGCGTCGAGCGTGACCTCGTTTTCAACGCCGTAGTTGCGCGGCTGTACGACGACGTGACGCGTGGTGCCGATGCGCTTCTGCAGCAACCGGTATTCGACCATCGAACCATTCGAGGGCGGCGGCCGGCCCGGTGTCGGTACCATGGCAAAGCGCGCGGGGTCGTAAATATGATGATGACAATCGCACGCATTGGCCGGCGCCTTCAGCTTGGGCGGCGCGGTGCCGCTCGAATTCGGCACCGTTTGCGCATTCCCTTCACGCATGGCAATTCCGGATGTGGTGGCGGCAACTGCCGCCATTGATGCAGCTTTGATAAATGCGCGGCGTCCGATCATGGCCTCCCCCGATTGAGTGTTCGCTTTTTCTTTTGAAGCTTCCTCCTCGCGCGTCGTCGCGTCAAGTCCGCACGGTGTGCAATAATGCTTTGCGCATGAAACTGACGGCCGCCCAGCGGCCGAAAAAAACCGGTTCAAAAAGGAGGAGCGATGAAGACACGCCGGGATTTCCTGAAGGACACGGCCGCCGCGGCGGGCGTCATATTCACGGGCTGCAGCCTGCTCGACTCTGCGCCCGCGCGTGCGCAGGCGCCGGCAAAAAAACGCCTGCCGGTTATGCTCAAGGGCAAGCGCGTCAAGACGATAGACGTGCATGCGCATTGCCTGATTCCCGAAGCGCTAGCCTTGCTGCCGCCCGAGGAGGCGAAGAGCATTTTTCCGCAAACCAAGGGCGCGCAGCAGTTCCTGGTCGCGCTCGATGAACGCCTGGCCGGCATGGACGCGCAGGGCGTGGACATGGAAGTGCTCAGCATCAATCCGTGGTGGTATCGCAAGGAACGCGAGCTTGCCGCGAAAATCATCCAGACGCAGAACGAGGGGCTCGCCGCGCTGTGCGCGAAGCAGCCCGATCGCCTCGCGGCATTCGCCTCGCTCTCACTGCAGTTTCCCGACCTCGCCGTGCAACAGCTCGATGACGCGGTGCGCAAATACGGCCTGAAAGGCGCCGCGATCGGCGGCACCGTGGCGGGCGAGGAATTCGCCGACGAAAAATTCCATCCCGTATGGGCCAAGGCGGAAGAACTCGGCGTCACGCTCTTCATCCATCCGCAAAGCACGCCGGAGCTCAACAAGCGGTTCAAGGGCAATGGCTGGCTGTCGAACGTGATCGGCAATCCGCTCGATACGACGATCGCGCTGCAGCACCTGATCTTCGAAGGCACGCTCGACAAATATCCGCGCCTGAAAGTCTGCGCTGCGCACGGCGGGGGCTACCTCGGCTCGTACGCGCCGCGCTCGGACCACGGCTGCTTCGTCTCGCCGCAAAACTGCAATCCGAACATCGCCCTCAAAAAGAAGCCCACCGAGTACTTGAACCAGCTTTATTTCGACGCGCTGGTATTCACGCCCGAAGCTCTGCGCCATCTCGTCGCGCAGGTCGGCGCTTCCCAGGTCGTCATCGGCACCGACCACCCGATCCCGTGGGAAGAGCATCCGGTCGATCACATCATGGCGACGAAGACGCTGTCGAACAAGGAGAAGGCCGCGATCCTCGGCGGCAACGCGGCGAAGCTGCTGGGAATCAAGGCATGATCGAGCAAGGCCGCTAGCCGGCGCAGTTCCAGCGCACATTGGCTGCGGCGGCGTTAAGAAGTTCGCCGGCCACCCGCTGCAATCCATATCGGGCAGAATGCACGTTATGCTTGCAGTCATGCGCCGTTCTCCCAGGCACCCGCGTTGAGCCCGCAGATGCCAGCCCAGGCACGGCGTGCCGCCCGCCGGTCGGCCTTATTGGTAACGCTGACCTACGCAGCGTTCGCCGCGCTGTGGATTCTTTTTTCCGACCGCGCGCTCGAAGCGCTGGTGCCGGATCCCGTATGGCAGTTGCGCATGCAGACGATCAAAGGCTGGGCGTTCGTCGCGATCACCGCCGCGCTGCTGTATGCGTTGATCAGCCGGGTCCAGCGGAGCCAAACGCAACTCGCCGCGCGGGAAGAAGTGCCGGCGGCGGGCGATTCGAAAATGCGGCGCTTGATCGTCGCCGCCACCACCATGTTGATCGCCGTCATCCTGATCAATCTCGCCTACACGTTGTGGCAAGACCGCCGCGACACGCTCGCCGAGGGAACCAGGCAGACGACGAATCTTGCCCAGGCGCTCGACGAACAGACGCGCGGCACCTTCAATTCAATCGAGTTGACGCTGCTCGCAACGGAACGCGATCTGCAGCTACTCGGGCGCATCGGCAAGTCGAACGACCGCGCCGTGCACGAGTTGCTGCTCGAACAATTGAAACCGCTGCAGTTCGTGCGCGCGCTGTTCGTCGTCGACGCGGGCGGGAAAATGGTTCATGACACGGACAGTTTTCCGGCGGCTGATTTCAATTTCGCCGACCGCCCGTATTTCCTAGCGCACCGCGACCGGCGCGCCGCCGGCCTGTACATCGGCGCGCCCGTGCAAAGCCGCACCAGGAACGTCTGGTTCATCAGCGTGAGCCGCCGCCTGTCGCACCCGGACGGCAGTTTCGCCGGCGTCGTGGTGGCGGCGGTCGAACCCATGGCGCTGACCCGCTTCTACGACAGCCTCAACGTCGGCAGAACCGGCGCGGTCGCGCTGTTTCTCGAGGATGGGCCGCTGCTGGCCCGCAGTCCGATGCTCGAATCGGCGCTCGGCAAGGCGTTCGGCGACCGCACGTTCGACCGGCAGCGCATGGCGCAGCGCGAAGTCGAGATTTCCGACCGCAAAAGCGCGATCGACGGGATAGACCGCATTGCGACCTGCCGCCACACCGCCGGCCGGCCTTTGGTGGTCTGCGTCGCACTCGGCAAAGACGAGCTGCTCGCAGCATGGCGGTCGAAGGCATTGGCGTACGGGCTGATTTCCGTCGTGTTCATGGTCTTCATCGGCTGGCTCGGCACGCTCACGTTCTGCGAATTGCGGCGCCGCGACCAGCTGCTGGATGCCATCCGCAAGAGCGAAGAACGCTTCCGGCTGATCTGGGAGACTTCCAACGACGCGGTGCTGATCGTCGATACCGCCAGCATCATTCACTACGCCAATGCGGCAACGCTCAGCACTTTCGGTTACGACCCCGCCGAGGTGCTCGGCAGGCCGCTCTCGCTGCTGCAACCGCCGCGGCTCGCGTCCGGGCACGCGTCCGGGATTGCGCGCTATCTCAGCACCGGCGAGCGCAAACTGAACTGGCGCTCGGTCGAAACGTTCGGCCAACACCGCGACGGGCGCGAATTTCCGGTCGAAATTTCCTTCAGCGAGGTCGAATTCGACGGCCAGCGCATGTTTGCCGGCTTCATCCGCGACATCTCGCGGCGCAAGGACGCGGAAGCGAAAGTTGCGCGCATGAATGACGAACTCGAACAACGGGTGCGGGAGCGCACCGCGCAGCTGGAGCGTGCCAACCAGGAACTCGAAGCATTCGGCTACTCGGTATCGCACGACTTGCGCGCGCCGGTGCGCCACGTCGACGGTTATGCGCGGCTGGCGCTCGAACAATCGCCGCCGCCCGACGCCGGCACGCGGCGCTTTCTGGAAAAAATCACGCGTTCGGCGGCACGCATGGCGATGCTCATCGACGACCTGTTGTCGCTGTCGCGCGCCGGCCGGACCGAACTCCAAACGAGCCGGGTCGAGCTCACGAAGATCGTGAACGACGCGCGCAAGGAAGCGCTGCGCGACGCGGGCGGCCGCAATATCGTCTGGAAGATCGACGAGCTGCCGGCGGTGAGCGGCGACCCGGGCCTGCTGCACCAGGTCTTCGTCAATCTGCTCGGCAACGCGATCAAGTTCAGCGCGGAGGCGCCCGCAGCGGTGATCGAGGTTCGCGCCCTGCTGCCGGCCGCGGCGGGCGAAGTCCGCATCAGCGTGCGCGACAACGGTGTCGGCTTCGACATGCAATACGTTGACAAGCTGTTCGGCGTGTTTCAGCGGCTGCACAGCGGCGACCGCTTCGAGGGCACGGGCATCGGGCTTGCCACCGTGAGGCGCATCGTCGAGCGCCACGGCGGACGCGTGTGGGCCGAATCCGAACCGGGCAAAGGCGCGGTGTTCTACCTGCAGTTGCCGCGGGCATGAGCCATGCGCGGCGCGCACCCGGCTGCGCCGCCGGGCAAATGCATGGCGCTTACTGGAAGTACATGCCGCCGTTCACCAGATAGTTCTGGCCGGTGATGAACCCCGCGTTGTCGCTCGCCAGATACAGCATCAGCGAAACGACTTCGTCGGCATTCCCCATCCGCCGTATCGGTTGCGTCGGGCGCAACACCTTCGGCTTCAAATTGGGATCGCGCTCGACGTCGATCGTGCCCGGGGCTATGCAGTTGGCGGTGATCTCGTGCTCCGCGAATTCGCGCGCGAGGCCGCGCGTGAAGCCGACGATGCCGAGCTTGGCCATGCCCTTGGTCACGCTGCCGCCGAGCAGCGGATCGATGCCGGAGAAATTGATGATGCGGCCCCAGCGCTGCTTGATCATCAGCGGCAGCACCGCGCGGCAGATGTTGCGCGGGCCGCCCAGATTTACGCGAAAACTTTTTTCCCAGTCCTCGTCGGGCACTTTGAGAAACGGCGCGGTGTCGACGCGATAAACGGCGTTGTTGAGCGCGACGTGCACCGTGCCGAGTTCGGCGGCGGCCTTGCCGACGAATGCGTTGACCGACGCGGCGTCGGCGACGTCGCACTGCTCCGCGACGACCTGCGCGCCGAGCGCGCGGCATTCCGCGGCGACCTCGTTCAGCTCTTTTATCTTCGCGCTCGTGCAGATGGCGAGGTTCGCGCGCTCGCGCGCGAACGCGATCGCCGCGAGCCGGCCCATGTTGCGGCTCGCGCCGGTGATCAATACGGTCCTGCCCTTGAGTCCTGTGTCCATGCCGGTCCGATCAAAATTGTGAGTGCCGTATTATGTTGCACGCGTAAATGCCGGACAAGTTTTCCGCGCCGCCGCCCGGCCGGCGCGATTGCCGGTCTGCTAGAATTCACGGCAAACCCACCCGGAGCCCGCCATGGCTGAAGCGCAAGCCGCACATCTGTCGCCCGAAACCGTCCTTGCCGAAATGAAAAAGCACCGCGTCACCCACGTCGTGTGGCTGCCGGACAGCGAGACCAATTTTCTTTACGTGCTGATGAAGGCCGAGCCGTCGCTGACGCTGGTGGCGGTCGCGCGCGAAGGGCTCGCATTCTCGACCGCGGCGGGGCTCGCCACCGGCGGCAAGGTGCCGATCATCCTGATTCAGAACACGGGGCTCATGGAGTCCGGCGATTCGCTGCGCGGCTGGGGCCTGGGACTCAATATCCCGGTGGTGGTGATGGTCGGCTATCGCGGCTGGACGCGCCACGGCGTGACCACCGACACCGCCGCCGTCTATACCGAGCGCTTTCTCAACGCGTTCGGCATCAACTATTACCTCGTCGAATCCGATGCGGACGCGCCGCGCATTTCGGTTGCGTTCGAGGAAGCCAAAAAAACCAAGCGGCCCGTCGCCGTGCTGGTCGGCGACGAATACCATGGCTTCAACAAATAAGGCAGGCGGGTAACCACCATGATGAACACGGCGGAAATGCTCAAGGTCTTCCAGCAACATCGCAACAATGCGCTCGTAGTGCCCGGCCGCGGCGGACGCCACTGGGTCGGCATCAGCACGCAGCCCAACCGCGACGCGCCGCTGGGCGACCCGTCGATGGGCGGGCATGCGTCGTTCGCTCTCGGCCTCGCTCTGGCGCGGCCGGATCAGAAAATCGTCGTGTTCGACTCGGAAGGCGATCTGATGATGAGCATGGGGGTGCTCGCCACCATCGCCGAGCAGAAGCCGAAAAATTTCTACCACTTCCTGCTCGACAACGAATGCTATGCGACGACCGGCGGCCAGCCGGTCCCGAACGCTTCGAACGTGCGCTACGACGCGCTCGCGCTCGCCGCGGGTTATCCGAGCGCGCACGCGTTCGACAACCTCGAGACTTTCTCGATCAACGTCGAGCGCATACTCGCGGCACCCGGGCCCGTGTTCGTCGCGCTCAAGGTCACGCCCGAAGTCAACAACACGCCGATCGGCCAGCGCAAGAAATGGCAGACGCGCAAGCCGCTCGAAGCATTGCGCGACATGCAGCGGGAACTCGGCATCGGCGGCTGAGATCGCAGCGGCGCATGTGCGGACGCTACACCGAGGGACGCCACCGCCCGGAAAAAGCGGAAAAGGCGCTGCGCGAACTCATCAAGCGCCAGTGGCCGGAGTTGCCGCCGCGCTATAACGTCTCGCCTGGCACGAACATACCGGTGATCCGCATGTCCGCCGAGAACGGCGCGGAGTTGACCGAACTCAAGTGGGGACTGCTGCCCTACTGGTCGAAAGAGCCGCGCATCGCGTTCAACACCGTCAACGCGATGGCCGAGACGGTCGAAACCAAGGCATCGTACCGCGTGCCGTTCAAAAAGCGCCGCTGCCTGATCCCCGCCGACGGCTGGTATGAATGGCAGCCGCTCAAATCCGGCAAGCAAAAATGGTGGTTTCACCGCGCGGACGACAGCGACTTCTGCTTTGCCGGCTTGTGGGACCGCTGGCATCGCGGCGACCAGGTCGTCGAGTCGTGCACCGTCATCGTCACCGACGCCGCCGACGCGATCAGGCACGTGCACGATCGCATGCCAGCCATCATCGATCCTGCCAGCTATCAGTTCTGGCTGGACCCCGCGATCGACTACGTGCCGGCGTTGAAGGATCTGCTCAAGCCCTGCGGCGATGCGCTTGAAGCCATCCCGGTCGCCAACACCAGGCATCCGCGCGACGACGATGCGACGCTGATCGAACCGGTTGCGGCGCCCGGCGAATAGCCGACCTTGCGCACGAACGTGCACGTGAGCATGACACCCGGCGAGGGTAATCTCGCCAAAATTTCAAATGACGCACGCGTTTAGAAAGGAAAAGCAATGTTTAACGGAAATGTAGATGAGGCGCTCAACAATCACGATATGCGTCAGATGGCGAAGAAGCGTTTGCCGAAGTGGCTGTTCGAGTTCGTCGACCGCGGCACCGAGGACGAGGTGGCCCTGCGCAACAACCGCGCCGCGTTCGAGCGCATCAAGCTGAAAACGCGGGTGCTGGTCAACGTCTCGAAGCGCAGCCAGGAGATCACGCTTTTCGGCAAGAAACACGGCATGCCGCTGGGCATTGCGCCTACGGGTCCCGCCGGCATGCTCTACTACAAAGGCGAGCTCGAGCTCGCGCGCGCGGCGAAGGCCGCCAACATTCCGTTCACACTCGCCACCGGCTCGCAAACGAGCATGGAGGACGTCGCCAAACTCGTGGGCGGCACGCTCTGGTTCCAGCTCTACATGTGGTCGGACGTGCGCATGTCGCACGTGCTCGTCGAGCGCGCCAAGAATGCCGGGTTCGAGGCGCTCGTCGTGACAGTGGACGGGCCGGTGGGCACCAACCGCGAATACAACGTCCGCAACGGCTATACCGTCCCGTTCCGCTATACCGCGAAGAATACGCTGCCGGTGCTGGCGCGACCGGGCTGGCTGCTCGGCGTGATCATGCGCTACTGGATGTCCGGCGGCATGCCGACGCGCGCCAACTATCCGGAAGGCATGACCGAAAAATTCACCCATGTTTCCAACGCCGAGCGCAAGACCAAGAACGATTCGCTGTCGTGGGACGACCTCAGCGTGCTGCGCGACATGTGGCCGGGCAAACTGCTCGTGAAAGGCATCCTCACGCCGCGCGATGCCGAACGGGCAATCGCTCACGGCGCCGACGGCATCATTGTCTCCAACCACGGCGGCCGCAACTTCGACAGCTCGATGGCGCCGATCGAGGCACTGGCGCCCATCGTCGATGCGGTGGGCAATCGCACGACCATTATCGTCGACAGCGGATTCCGCCGCGGCAGCGACGTCGTGAAGGCGCTCGCCATCGGCGCCAAGCTGGTGATGGTCGGACGCGCCACCCTCTGGGGCACGACGGTCGGCGGCGAAGCCGGCGCCGCGCGCGTGATCAATTTGTACCGCGAGGAAATCAGCCGCACGCTCGCTTATCTCGGCTGTTGCAGTATCTCCGACCTGAATCGCGATTGCCTCGAGCATGTCCAGGCGCCGCATCTTCCGCTGACGATGTGACGCAGTTTTGGAGCGGCGCAGAGCGAATAGCCGCCGCACGCTACTGCGCGACGATGTGCGCGTCGCGGATGACCTTACTCCACCTGGCGATTTCGCGCTGCTGGAAAGCCGCGAATTCCTCGGGCGAATTCGGCACCGCTTCGGCGCCCTGCGTGAGCAACGCGTCGCGCGCTTCCGATGTGCGCAATATTCCCACCACGTCGCGGTTGATTTTGGCCACCACGGCGCGCGGCGTGCGCGACGGCGCATAAAGGCCGAACCACACGTACGACTCCAACCCGGGATAGCCCTGCTCGACTGACGTCGCAATGTCGGGCGTCGCGGCGAAGCGCTTCTCGCTCAAGAGCGCCAGCGCCTTCAACTTGCCCGCCCTCACCTGCACGCTGGTCGTCGCAGTCGACAGGAAGGCCGCCTGCACTTCGCCCGTGAAAAGCGCATTGAGTGAATAGCCGGTGCCCATGTACGGCACGTGCACGAGCCTGACACCGGTCGCCTGCGCAAACAACTCTCCGGTCAGATGGCTGCTCGTGCCGACGGCGGCGGACGAGTAATACACACCGTCGGGCCTGCCCTTTCCGTACGCGATGAATTCCTTCAGGTTGTTTGCCGGCACCGACGGCGTCACCACCAGTCCCGAATTGGTCAGGAGGGATATCGGCGCGAAGTCGCGCACCGGATCAAACGGTACGTTCTTGAACAGCAGCGGCGCGCTGACCTGCGTGCTGATCCCGCTCACGTAGAGCGTGTGGCCGTCAGGCGCGGATTTCGCGACAATCTCGCCGGCGATACACCGTCGAAGGGCGGAGCAGGGGACCCTTCAGGGGATGCGACCCCGGAGACGTGTGCCGCGGACGCATAGAATTCGACGGCGCGTCTTCCGACTCGCGGACGTTCACATCCCGCAAGCGGGAACCCTGTTCACTGCTCGCGTCCGGCCGCCCGCGCCCGAACGATTGTCGACCACCACTTGATAAGCCCAGCGCTCGCCGAGTTTCTGCGCGATAAACCGCGCCGTCAGATCGGCCGTGCTGCCGACCGATCCGGAAATCATCCGCACCGGATGCTGCGGATAAGCGGGCTCCGCGGCTTGCGCGACAACGGCCGGCCACAGTTTCCCGGCAATTGCAATGCATGCCAGCACGCGCCGACTGCCTTGCATCGCCATCGCGGGTCCTCCTCGGTTCGATTTCTTGTGCATGCATTCTACCGCCGGCCGCCGCGGTTTCATCACACCCGCTCATTTTCCTGCACAATGTCGGCACCACTTTCGGAGGAGTTAGCTATGACCAGCAAGCTGCACGACCAGGGACTCGCCATGCGCAAGCAGGTGCTCGGCGCCGCGCACGTCGAGAAAACACTCGCCGCCGTCGATAAGTACACGCAACCGCTGCAGGAAATCGTCAACGAGTACGTGTGGGGCGCGGTGTGGGCGCGCCCGGGACTGAAGCCGCGCGACCGCAGCATGATCACGATCTCGATGCTGACCGCGCTCAACCGCCCGCAGGAACTGAAAACGCACATCCGCGCCGCGCTCACCAATGGCGTCACGCGCGAGGAAATCTCGGAAATCCTGTTGCATGCGAACGTATACTGCGGCGCGCCCGCCGCCGTCGATGCGTTCCGCATGATGCGCGAAGTCTTCGACGCCAAATGAAATTTTTGGAAATGGTTGGCAAACCAGTTCCGCTCGACGTTCCCTTGCCTCGCTCGCGGGGGAAGGGCTAGGGATGGGGGAAGAGATGTCAACAAAGCCCGATAATTCGAAGGACGCAATCATGGACAATCCACTAGTCGATGCGGCCGAGCTCGCGCGCGGCCGCACAATCCGCCGCCAGGTGCACGGCGAAAAGCACGTTGCAGGTTCGCACGCGGTCGATGCTTTGTCACATCCGAAAACCCAGCTCTCGGA
>CAZEAX010000113.1:0-11899 GCA_964510405.1 uncultured Streptomyces sp.
GATGCGTCGGATGGTTGCGGCGTCGATTGCGTGCGCCGCTCTGAGCGTCACGCAGCCGTAGATCACCGGATGGATCACGACGCCGCACGGAAAAGGCTTGTACGTGTTCTGCAGCACTTCGAATGTCGCGCCGAGCCCGGTCGTGATCGCGGCAAGATTCGGCGCTTCGCCCAACACGTTGGCGAAACCGCGCGGCGCTTCGATGGCGCGCTCCGAACTCGTGAATCCCTTGTGCGCGAGCAACGCGGCGCTCAACCCGTTCTGCGCCGCGCGCCCGCCGTGCAGGCTCTTGCACATGCTGCCGAACATTTCGCGCAGGCCCGCGGCCTGCGTCGCCGCGATGCCGAGCGTCCACGTCATGCGCTGCTCGTCGAGCCCCAGCAATTTGCCCGCTGCTGCTGCGGCCCCAAAAGTACCTGCGGTGCCGGTGATGTGCCAGCCGCGCGCGTAATGCCATGGATATACCGAGAGGCCCACGCGGCACGCCACTTCAATGCCGAGCATAAATGCATGCAGAAAATCCTTGCCAGAAACCTGCGTGCGCTCCGCGAGCGCCAACACGGCAGGGCCCACGACGCCACCCGCGTGGATCACGGTCTTCAGGTGCGTATCGCTGAAGCCCAGCACGTCGGCGCTGATGCCGTTCAACAGCGCGGCAAGCAGGATGTCCACCTGCTCGCTTCTGCCCAACACCGTCGCCTCGCGCGGCCCCGAAAATTCCCCGAACGCCGCGAGCGCGGCCTCGACCGCCTCATGCCGGCAACCGCCGAGCGAACAACCGATCCAGTGCAGCAGCGCGCGTTGTGCCTCGTGCGTCACCGCCTCGGGTATGTCCGCGGGACGCGCTGCCACGAGATAACGCGCAAGCGTGCGGGTGACGTCGTTCGTGGCGTGATTCATGACAACGGGAATACCATGCGGTTTCGGGAGTGACCGGGAACAGTCCGGGGCGACCGGCAACGCGGCCATCCGGCTGATTGTGATTTCATTCGATTGTAACCCGCACCGTCTGGAGCGCGCACCCGGAAAATGGTAATATCCGTTCCCCGCAGTTTTGCACTCCTCAGCGGGTCGTTAGCTCAGCGGTAGAGCACTGCCTTCACACGGCAGGGGCCACTGGTTCGATCCCAGTACGACCCACCAATCACACGCACCAGAACTTTCAGCCCGCCGCATGCCGCCGCGCGGCCGCAAGCCACATCATTGCAGCCCCGGCGAGCAGCAGGAACGGCACCGCGAGCTTGTTCATCAACGCCCAGCCCTGCAGCGTGAACAGCAAGCCCGACGACAGCGAAGTACCGGCCATCGTGATAAACATGGCGAGATCGTTGACGCCCTGCGCCTTGCCGCGCTCGGCCGGCGTGTGGCATTCGGTGAGCAGCGTGGTGCCGCCGATGAACATGAAATTCCAGCCGAGACCGAGCAGCACCAGCGCCGTCCAGAAATGCGCAACGTCGATTCCGGACAGCGCGACCGCGACGCACCCGAGCGTAAGCGCGACGCCGGTCAGCATGATATTGAGGATGCCGAAGCGCTTGATGAGCGCGCCGGTAAAGAACGACGGCGCAAACATCGCGATCACGTGCCCCTGAATCACGAAGGCGGCGTCGCTGAACGGCAGCTGGCAGGCGCCCATCGCCAGCGGCGTCGCCGTCATCAGCAGGTTCATCACGCCGTAACCGACGACCACGCTGGCGACCGCGACGAGATACGCCGGCTGACGCACGATGACGCCAATCGGCCGGCCGGCATCTTTCTGCTCCGCCACGGTCAAGTGCGGGATTTTAATCAGCGACAACAACCCGATCGCCAATATGCAAAATCCCGCCAGCGACAGATATGACCCTGTAAATACCGCGTCCGCGATCCAGTCCTTGGTGAGCTTGCTCGTTTCGGGCCCCAGCACCCCGCCCGCAATGCCGCCTGCGAGAACAAGCGAGATCGCGCGGCTTTTGAAGCCGGCGCTCGCGGTGTCGGCGGCCGCGAAGCGGTAGTACTGCCCGGTCGCGTTGTAGGCGCCCAATACGAACGCACCCGCGCACAGCAGCGAGAAGTCATGGTGGAACGCGGCGTAGGCGCAAATCAGCGCGCCCAGTACGCCGCAGATTGCGCCCAAGGTGAATCCGGCGCGGCGTCCGATCCGCCGCATCAATAGCGACGCCGGCATCGTGGTCAGTGCGGCGCCGACGATGTACGCCGTGACCGGCAGCGTAGCCAACGCTTTATCGGCCGCCAGCGCGTAGCCCGCAAGTCCGTTCGTCGCTATGAGTATGGAATTGTTGGTCAGCAGCAAGCCCTGGCAGGCCGACAACAGAGCGACGTTTTTATTGGCTCTTTCCATTTTATGCAGATCGCGGCAGGCAGCTGATCGGAGTGACGCTCGCGCGCGCGGCCCGCCAACGGCCCGTGCCAGGCGTGTTCAGACTTGCGGTTTATGTTCGAAGCAGCAGAGTTTCTCACGAAAGCCGGCGCCGCGTATCGGCCCGCCGGCATTGCCCGCAATAACTTACGCGGCTGCCAGCCGTACGCCGCCGCCCCTCCGGAATTACCGTCGGACGCGAAACCGCGGCGTCGCGCAGACCGCAGCGGGAAAACCGAACCGGCCTTCCAAATCAGCGGCGGCAGAAACGGCAGCGCGATTTCCGCGTGGCGGCATGCCCGGTCATGTCCGGCCGTAGCTTACGAGTTCGTACACGAACCAGTCGCCGCGCCGGGGCGTGCACGCGAGCCTTGCGGCGCAGCGCTGTTGATCGATATAGCCTGAGTTGCGATCCGTTTTCACGGCGAGGCCCAGGGCCGGCGCGAACCATTCCGTTTCGGCAATATTCGTTTCATTCCTGAACGCCTCCCAATCCCCCGCATAAACACGACGCTTGATCTTGATCGTGTCGAACGCGCCGGCCGGCGTCGTGATGCGCTCGCTGCCCACGACGTCGCCGTCGACACGCACGCTGTTGCGGCGCCCCGAAGCCGGATTGGTCGCGTTTACGCGTGTCGACCAGGATTGTCCGGCGTCGAGCGGTGCCACGTAGGCGGGAAACGCGGGCGAAAAGTCGTATTCGACCGGCATGTCGTGATTGATGAGCGGATGACGCAGCCAGTTGGCATCGCTGGCCAGAACATCCGTATGCGGCGTGCCCAGCGAGGGACGATCAGTGGTTACCGACAATGTCACCTGCCCCGCGTCGACCTTGTCCACGCGGTAGGTCACCTGTCCCTGCACTTCGTTGTTGTAGGCGTTGGTGACGCGATAGACGTAGGTATCGCCGACCGCCGGCGCCGCCACCGCAGCGACGGGTGCGGCAGCCAATAACACGACGAACCGCAATGCTGGAATGGATAAACTCATGATCGCCCCTCCTGACGTGATTGGACCGTTCAGACTGTGCTGTCTGCAGCAAACAGGCCGGCACGCAAATTATTCCCGATTAAACGAGCGCAGTCACCACCCCGCAGTTCCCGTGTACCACGAAAAACGCCGCTGCCAATAGCCATAAAACAGTCCATGCTTCAGGCTGTCAATTCCGACCAGGAACAGGCGGACGCCATGAAAATACGGCCGGCCACGGCGAGCGTCGCAGCTACCGCGCTCATTGTCAGTTTGAATGCGGGCGCGCACCCGTTAAGCAGGGAAGAATGCGCCGAAGGCAGCGACTTCATAAAGAACGCCGCGATCTCGCGCCAGAACGGCATGGACGGCATGGACGGCATGACGTTTCTGGCCCGAACGATTGAAGACCTCGCGGCAATCAAATCATTCCCGCCGGAACTGCGCTGGTTCGTGCAGGACCAGCACGACGAAGACTACCTGCTCAAAGCGGTGGCGGAAATTTTCTCGAATCCGCAGGATCCCCAGGTGCATCAGCGTTATTTTTTCGGGGAGTGTTTGACCCGGACTTCGTCCAGCGAATAAGCGACGTCAACGAGGTCGGCAGTGGCGTCGACCGGCACCACCGAATGGCTCCCTCGCCGCTCGTTCGAATTTACCGACCGTCCATCTGCTTCTCATGGCATCGCACGCGCGGTTTTCCTAATATGGTGGCGACCGGTTGGAGGGCTGGCGCGCGGTTAAATTTCAGGGGTGCGATGAAATGGGCAAGCTCGAGAATGCAACCGAGGCGCTTTTGTTGCAGGCAATAGCAGACGCCACGGCGAACATGCGACCGCAACCGCCTTTGACGTTTACGACGGCCGGAAAATTCGCCGTCAACGGCTGGATCGCAAACGCCGGCAACGGGCTCGACCACTACGTCATCACGGATGCGGGGCGCCAGGAATTGATCGGCTGGAATCTGCGCGCCAAAAAATAATCCCGCGCGACAATATCAGCGGCAGTCTGATTTTCGGGCCGCGCGCTTGAGCGGAACGCCCGTCCGCTTTTCCGTCAGCGAATTCAGGAAAGCCACCACGTCGTCGATTTCCCGCTCCGACAGATGCAGCGGCTTCAGTATCTTGTCGACCGGCAGCGTCTGCGGCACGCCGTCGCTGTCGTAGAGATGCACCTGGTGCATCAGCGTGAGATCGATTTCCGAATAATGCCGCACCACGTCGCCCAGTGTGGCGAGGTGGCCGTTGTGCATGTACGGCGCGGTCAACGCGACGTTGCGCAGCGAAGGTATCCTGAACTGCTCGTAATTTTGCGGCCCGAGCGTGACGTGGCGGCTGTAGACGGCGGTCGAGCGCGTTGCGTCGTCGCTGTATTGCCCTTCGAGATTGAAGCGGCTCGCCTGCAGCATCTTGATGCCCTGGTAACGGCCCCAGTCGACGCTGCCCAGCTTGCGCAGCACCGGGATGCCGATTTCGTGAAATTCGCCGTTGGTAAAATTGGGGCCGAAATGACAGACGTGGCATGAACCCTTGCCGACGAATATGCGCAAACCGCGCTGGGCGTCCGCTGGATAACGCGCCGCCGCCCGGCGGTCGCCGCGCGCAAGCGCGTCGCGGAAATCGTCGAACGGCGTGCGCCCGGTCACCAGCGTCTCCTGATAAGCGGCGAGCGCCTTGCCGACATTGACCAGCACCGCTTCGTCGTCGGCCGGCGCGGGCGGCGCGCCGAATGCGCGCCGGTAGCGGCAGTTGAGTTCTAAGTCATTGTGCATCAAGTCGGCGACGCGGCGGTCCGTCAGCGCGAGCTCGCGCCCGTCGAGCAGCGGGCGCAGGCTTTGCGCCCACAAATTGTCGTTGCCGCCATCCCAGCCGAACCAGCGGTTGTAACGGACGTTCAATACGCTTGGCGTGTTGCGATCGACCTCTTCGAGGCCCGCGCCGAGTTTGCGGCCATCGGCAAAGCCTTTTTCCGGCACGTGGCACGCCGCGCACGACAACGCGCCGGCGCTCGAGAGCCGCGTATCGAAAAACAGGCGCTCGCCCAACTCGATTGCCGCGGGATTGCCGGAGACCCGGTTGCTGGGATCGCGCGACCAGGCGAACGGCCACGGGCCGTGCTGCAGAATGCGCCGGACTTCATCGCGCGTGAAATCGAGCAGCTGCGCACCGTTGCCGGCAGCAGCGCACGGCGGGAACCAGCACGCCAGCGCCGCCAATGCAAAGAGTAAAAGCGCTCGCCGGGTCACTCGAGCACGATGCTGCGCGTCAGCCGCTCCGTCGTGCCCGCACTCTGCACATCGAAATAAAGATCCCAGCGTCCGGGCATGTGGAGCATCAGGCCGTCGGCGCGGAAACGCGCGCCGCTTTTCGCCAGCGGTTTGGCGGCCTTCGCGGTGCCCGAGGATTTGACGACGGCTTTGTAGTTCATGCCGTGGCCGTGTTCCGGCATGAACGCATCGACCGCCACGTTATCGGGAGCCGGCGCGCCGCCCTTGGCGCAAGCCACGATGTCGAGCGAAAAATGTTTGCCCACCTCGATTTTCGGCGGCTGCGTGCGATAGGCAACGACGTAGCCGGCGGATTCCAGCGCTTGCGCGCCGCGCAAATCGGACCCGCAGGTGGGCGCAGCCACCGCGAGCGAACTCGCGCCGGCCACCAATGCCGCGATCACTTTGAACACCCCGCCCTCCTCCCGCACGGACGCGACGCCTGCTACAGGCCCAGGATCCGGCCGATCTCCGCGACGTATTGTCCGCCCTTCACGCCGTCGGCGACCACTTCATCGGTCACACGCTCGAATACGTCGCGCACGCCGTGCAACCCCTCGGCAACCCAATGAGACCTGCGCACCGGGGACTCCAGCACGTTCTTGAGCGTCGCGACTTCATCCCGCAACCGCTGGATGTCGGGCGAGGAGCCGGACAATTTTTTGAGGTCCTGCTCCAGTGCCGCCACCAGCCTGGCGGCGGCGTCCAGGTCCATGTTTCGAGCGCTGTCTTTTCCGGTAGCCACGGCAACCTTTCCTATGATCAAAAAAATCGGGAGTACGGCGACGCCTGCACGGCGTTTGCCGCCGCGCAAACATAACGCCGTATTATCCTCCTCAATGCCCGTGGACGGAATTCGCGCGGCGCAGCCGCCGCGCACTCATAGTAATATCCGGCTTTGGGCGAATGGCTGTTTCACGCGCTGCGATTGCAGCCGGCCCGGCTTCATTCCCGGAGGAGTGTCCCCATCATGAAAAAAACCCGCTTCCGCGTGGTGACCGCGACGCTTGCGATCCTGTTGCTATCCAACTGTGCGGCGCCGCCCGCGGGCAATCGCAATCCGCGCAGCGTCGCGCTCATCATGTCCGGCGACTTCATGTCGTACAGTTCACAAGGATTGGGCACGCGGGTAAGCGTCGTCGACGTGGATGGCACGCCCGTGAAAGAACCCTATGGGCCGGTCGAGCTCGCGCCGGGACGCCATACCGTCAATATTGCATGCGATGGCACGAACACGCCGCACACGCTTATGTTCTCGGCGGGCGAGGTCTACCAGTTCGCGGCACGCACCAGGCCGGGTGCCAAAGGCTGCACCGGCGCGCTGGCGCGCGTGCGCTCGACCAATCCGTAACCGGACGCCATTCATGCCCGCCGACTATCAGCCGCTGGTCACGCCTCCCGCGCAGCGCAACGAGCCCGCCCTGTGGTTCGCCTTTCATCGCGGCGAACTGCTGGTCGCGCAGACCGGCGACGAGACCCGGTTGCCGCGCGTCCACGACGTCACCGACCTCGGCGTCAGCGCAGTGCGCAGCCTCTATCTGGGCACGTACGACGGCGAACATTGCTACGTCTGCGAACTCGAGCATGCGAACGATCTGCCGCCCGGTCATGCCATGCACGGGCTGCGCGCGGTCTTTACGCTGGTCGACGAACCGCTCGCGGTGCTGGCCGGGCGCGCCTACCAGATCATGGAATGGGACCGCAACCACCAGTATTGCAGCCGCTGCGGCACGCCGACCGTCGCGCGCACCGAAGAACGCGCGCGCGCCTGCCCGAAATGCCGGTTCACGGTTTATCCGCCGGTTTCGCCCGCGATCATGATCCTGATCAAGCGCGGCCGCGAAGTTCTGCTCGGGCGCAAGAAGGAATGGGCGCCGGGCCGCTACAGTGCGCTCGCCGGATTCGTCGAGCCGGGCGAAATGCTCGAAGACACCGTGCGGCGCGAAACGCGCGAGGAAGTCGGCGTGGAAGTGGAAAACATCCGCTACTTCGGCAGCCAGCCGTGGCCGTTTCCGCACTCGCTGATGGTCGCGTTCGTCGCGGACTATGCGGGCGGTGAAATCCGGCCCGACGGCATTGAAATCGAGGAAGCGCGCTTTTTCGACGCCGAGCAGTTGCCGCAACTGCCGCCGAGCATCAGCATTTCACGCCGCCTGATCACCACCGTGTGCGCGAAACTCGCGCGCGGCGAAGAAATTTAGAGTGCCTAACATAATGAAACGCGCGATGCGCTGTCACGATTTTGGCTCAGAACGCGAAGCAAGGCACGACGCTTAGTAATTCTATGCTAGTGGCTTGCGACAAAGTTATGGGCCAAAACTCGTGCCAGCCCGAAGGGTTGCAGCCAGAATCGGCGCTGGCCGCGTTGCTCGTCTTGCGAATACATTAAGTATTCGCCTCACCGTGCGCCTTGCCATCACCAATTCTGGCTGCAACGCACACGTGTTTCATTGTGTCAGGCACTCATACCGTCGCAGCGGCGAGTTTCTTCCACACGCAGGCGCCGCGGCTCGCCTTGTCGATTTCTGCGAGTTGCCGCTCGTGCTCCGCAAGTTCCTCCGCGGTTGCGTTCAATACAAGCAGCTTGAGTTCACCCGTCGCGCGCCGCGTTTCCGCCTGCGCCTGCGGCGTCGGCGCCGCATCGATGATCAGGCTGTCCTGGCCGCGCGTCATCGCAAGATACACTTCTGCCAGCAGGTTCGCGTCGAGCAGCGCACCGTGCAGCGTGCGCGCCGAATTGTCGATCTGATAGCGCTCGCAAAGCGAATTCAGGTTGTTTTTCTTGCCCGGGTAAAGATCGCGCGCCATGCGCAGCGTGTCGACGATCTGCGGGCAATGCCCGTTGATCGGCTTCAGGTCGAGCAAGCCGAGTTCCGCATCGAGAAACGCGCAGTCGAAGGCCGCGTTGTGAATGATGAGCTCGGCGCCGGCGACGAACTCGAGAAAGTCCTTCGCGATGTCGCCGAACTTCGGCTTGTCGCGCAGAAATTCCTCGGTGAGCCCGTGGACCTGCAGGGCGCCTTCCTCGCTCGCTCGCCCCGGGTTCACGTAGCGGTGAAAATGATTGCCGGTCAGCCGGCGGTCGACGATTTCGACCGCGGCGACCTCGATCACGCGGTGGCCGAGCTTGGGATCGAGACCCGTGGTTTCGGTGTCGAGGATAATCTGGCGCATGATTAAGTGTCCCGCTTCACTGTTTCAACACCGGCATTGGCCAGCTCATCCGCGCGTTCGTTGCCGTCGTGCCCGGCGTGGCCTTTGACCCACAGCCATTCGATCTCGTGCTCGCGCGCGAGATCATCGAGCCGCCGCCACAAATCCTCGTTCTTGACCGGCTTCTTGTCGGTCGTCTTCCAGCCGCGTTTCTTCCACGCATGGATCCATTCGGTGATCCCCTGCTGCACGTATTTCGAATCGGTATGCAGCCTGATATGGCATTTGCGGTTCAACGCTTCGAGCGCGCGGATCACCGCGGTGAGCTCCATGCGGTTATTTGTCGTGTGCGCCTCGCCGCCGCACAGCTCGCGCTTGTGATCGCCGTATTGAAGCAGCACGCCCCAGCCGCCCACTCCGGGGTTGCCCTTGCAGGCGCCGTCGGTAAAGACGTCGACGTCACCGCCGGTCATCGCGTATCGACGCGCATTTGCACCGGCTCCCTCGCGGTGGCGGCACGGTCGTTGTCCTGGGTCTTGGGGACCACCGAGAGATTGGGCCGGCGCGCGGCTTCCTCGCGCCATTTCGGCATGATCAGGCGCATGCCCCGCACGCGCTTCACCACGTGCAGGAAATAGACGCCCCCCGCGATCGGCCACCAGCGGTCGCCCGCGGCCTCCATGAAGCGGAAACGCTGCAGCCACTTGTCCTGCGCGAACGGCGGCACGTAGCAGCCCATTTTCCCCTCGGCGATCTCGAGTTCGAGCAGCGCGAGCCAGTCCTTGAGCCGGGGCAGCGTGATGAACTGCGCGTCCCACGGATACACTTCCGGCGTGCGGTTGAAAAAACGGCGTACGCCCCACAGACTCCACGGATTGAAGCACGCGATGACCGCATGCCCCTCCGGCATCAGCACGCGCTGCACTTCACGCAGGATCTGGTGCGGATTGACGCTGAATTCGAGCACGTGCGGCAGCACCAGGAGATCGACGCTGTTGGTCGCAATCGGCAGGTCGCGAAAACGCGCATGCAGTCCGGCCGGGCCGCTCGGCGCCACCCGGCATTTGAACGGGATCCGGCTCGCGCGCAGGAAATCATGCTCGGGCAGGCCCAGTTGCAGCGCGTTATAGCCGAAAACGTCGGCGACGGTCTCGTCGACGTATTTGAATTCGCAGTCGAGCAGATAGCGCCCGAGCGGGGACGCGAGCCACGCGTCCGGTGATTGCATGTTCGTCGACGTTGACATGCAGCCAGTTTAAAACAAAGATACATGCTGTGCACCAAAACTCCGCGAGAATACCGTCATGCATGACTTGAGCGTTTACCCCGTGCGCGCGTTTCAGGACAATTACGTGTGGACCCTGCAGTTGGGCAGCAACGCGGCCGTCGTCGACCCCGGCGAAGCGGGCCCCGTACTCGCTTACCTGCGCGCGCACAAACTCAATCTCACCGCGATACTCAACACCCACCATCACGCCGATCACGTCGGCGGCAATGCCGAATTGCTCGAGCATTATCCAGTGCCG
Organism: uncultured Streptomyces sp.; assembly: GCA_964510405.1. Lineage (GTDB taxonomy): Bacteria > Pseudomonadota > Gammaproteobacteria > Burkholderiales > SG8-41 > PALSA-1004. Next base: position 10,274 of record CAZEAX010000113.1, read on the forward strand.
GTCTACGGCCCCTACGACGACCGTATACCCACGGTCAGCGATCGCGTACGCGAAGGCGACAAATTCACGCTGCCCGGCTTCGACATCGGATTCGAGGTGTTCGAAATTCCGGCGCACACGCGGACGCATATCGCCTTTTACGGCGGCGGCATGCTGTTTTGCGGCGACACGCTGTTCGCCTGCGGGTGCGGCCGCCTGTTCGAAGGCACGCCCGCGCAAATGCACGCCTCGCTCACCAAGCTTGCGCAATTGCCGGCGGCGACCCGTGTTTACTGCGGTCACGAGTACACAATTTCCAACATCAAGTTCGCGCGCGCGGTCGAGACCGGCAATGCGGAACTCGCCAAGTGGGAACAGGCGGCCGGCGCGCTGCGCGCCAGGGACCAACCTACCCTGCCGTCAACGCTGGCCCAGGAACTCGCTGCCAATCCGTTCATGCGCTGCACCGTGCCGGCAGTCGTGGCGGCGGCAAGCAAACATGCGGGCAAACCGCTGAACGATCCGGTGAGCGTGTTGGGCGCGCTGCGTGAATGGAAAAATAACTTCTAACAGGGCAGCGGCCGCGCTTAAAAACGCAGCATTCAGATCCCATTGATCGATCCTGAATTTCACGCGTTTCGCATTGATTTTTTTCGGGAATTTACCTTGACTGGCGAAGCGGTGGTTAGGTAACATGGCCGCGTTTAAACCAGACCGGACTGCTCCCTGATGCAGCCTTTAGCCAGAGCGCTCCTGCTCGCGGCCGGACTCGCACTCTGCGTTAATGCCCCGTTGTTGAGCGCCGCCGGCATCGATTCCGGCAAGACGCCCGCTGCGCAGCAGACGAGTGGCGACACCGCCACCGACGCCCCGGGCACGCCGGCGTCGAACGAAACGGCCGCGCCCGCAACAGCCGCGCCGATTGCCGAGTCGCCGCCTGCGAGCGCTCCATCGACCACGTTCGCGCCCACGCTGATGGACCTCACGTTGCGGCCGAGCAGCCTGTGGCAGCGCATCCGCAATGGCTTTGGCTTGCCCGACATGAGCAGTCCTCTCGTGCGCGAACAGGAAGAATGGTTCGCCAAGCGCCCCGATTATATTTCGCGCACCGTCGCGCGCAGCAGCCGCTACCTTTACTACATCGTCGAGCAGGTCGAAAAGCGCGGCATGCCGAGCGAGCTCGCGCTCCTGCCGATCATCGAGAGCGCGTACAACCCGGTCGCTTACTCGCGCGCGCACGCCTCGGGCATCTGGCAGTTCATCCCTTCCACCGGCAAGCTCTACGGCCTGCAGCAGAATTTCTGGTACGACGGCCGCCGTGACGTGACGGCCGCAACCAACGCGGCGCTCGACTATCTCGAAAAGCTGTACGAACAATTCGGCAGCTGGGATCTGGCGCTCGCCTCTTACAACTGGGGCGAAGGCGCGGTCGCGCGCGCAATCGCAAAGAACGTCGCCAAAGGGCTGCCCACCGATTATCGCAGCCTCACCATGCCCGCCGAGACGCGCTATTACATGCCCAAGCTGCAGGCGGTTAAAAACATCGTCGCCAACCCGACCGCCTACGGCATCGATCTCGCCGAAGTGCCGAACCAGCCGTACTTCGTCGCGGTTCCCACGACCAAACATATCGACGTCAAGCTCGCG
>CAZEAX010000114.1:0-11878 GCA_964510405.1 uncultured Streptomyces sp.
GACCGCGCCGAGCCCGTGCGCTTTCGCGCGCTTGATCGCTTCGCGGGTGGCGAGCTCGGTGATCACATGCCCAACGCCATCGTGCCCGTCGATCACCGCCACCGCACCGGCATCGACGACAAATTCAGGCTCGCTCGCGTGCTTCATCACGCCGTTTTTGATGCGGTCGAGATACCAGCCCAGGCGCAGCACGCCGTGCGATTGATGGCCCCACAAATCCGCCTGCACCAGCGTGTCGGCGACGAGACGGGCGTCGCGCTCGGGCATACCGGCGCCCGCGTAGACGGCGGTCGCGAAATCAAGAAGTTTTTCCGCATTCACGCGATCAGTCATGTTCAATCTGCCGGCAGGTTGAGCGATTTGATGACCCTGCCCCACTTCGCAGCCTCGTTTTTTGCGAACGCGTCGAGCTGCTCGGGCGTGCTGCCGACCGCTTCGGCGCTCATCAATCGCAGCCGCTCGGTCACATCGGGAAGTTTTACGATGCGCACAAACTCGGCGTTGAGTTTCGCGATGACGGCTTTCGGCGTGCCGGCGGGCGCATGGATCGCGTACCACGAGTTCGCGTCGTAATCCGGCAGACCGCCTTCGGCGAACGTCGGCACTTCGGGCAAATCCGGCCAGCGCTTCTTGCCGGTGATGGCAATACCGCGCAGCTTGCCCGAGCGTACGTGCGGCGTCACAGAGGCCGCGGTGTCGATGATCATCGCGATCTGTCCCGCCATCACGTCGATGAGCGCGGGTCCGCTGCCTTTATAGGGAACGTGGACCATCTGGATACCCGTTTTCTCGGTGAACACCGCAGCGGCGAGATGCGGCGGCGTGCCGTTGCCGCCCGACGCGTAACTGAGTTTACCGGGGCTCGCTTTGGCGGCATTGATTACGTCAGAAACGGTTTTGTAGGGCAAAGTGGCGCTCACCGCGAGCAGCATCGGCGTGGTAGCGAGCAGCGTCACTGCCGAGAAATCCTTGATCGGATCGTAGCCGGGATTCGAGTAGAGCTGCGGCGCCATCGCATGCGTTGCCACCGACGACATCACGATCGTATAACCGTCGGGCGCGGCGCGTGCGGCGAGCGCGGTGCCGATCGTCGTTCCCGCGCCAGGCCGATTGTCGATGATAAGTTGCTGGCCCGTACTCTCAGCGAACTTCGGCGCGAGCAGGCGCGAGATTGCATCGTTGCCGCCGCCCGGCGGATACGGCACGATCAATCGCACCGGCTTGGTCGGAAAACCTTGCGCAAACGCGGTCGCCGCGGTTATGACGCCCGCGGCAATTCCAATCGCTAGTTTCATGGCCGCTTCCTTGTTTAATCTATCTTGATGCCGGACGACTTGATCACTTTCGCATAAAGCGCGGTCTCGCGGCGCACGAATGCGGCAAGCTGGTCGGGCGTGCCGGCGACGACTTCCGCGCCCTGTTCGGCAAAGCGCTCGCGGATATCGGCGCGCGCGAGCACGCTCACCGTGTCCGCGTTGACTTTCGCGACGATTTCGCGCGGGGTCGCCGCCGGCGCGAAGAGTCCGGTCCATCCGGTCGCATCGAGTTCGGGATACGCGTCGGTAATGCTGGGCACATCGGGCAGCACGGATGCGCGCTTAGCCGAGGATACGGCGATCGCGCGTACTTTGCCGGTCTTGATGTGCTGGAGCGCACCGACGATATTCGCAAACATGAGATCGACCTGGCCGGACATCACGTCGATCAACGCCGGCGGCGCGCCTTTGTAGGGGACATGATTCATGCGGATGCCGGCCATCGTCTGCAGCGCTTCCATCGTCAAATGCTGCAGGTTGCCGATACCCGCGGACGCGTAAACGAGCTGGCCCGGGCGCGCTTTCGCGAGACGCACGAGATCGCTCACCGTTTTTACGGGCAGCGACGGATGCACGACCAATACCATCGGCGACGCGGTCAACTGCAGAATCGGCGCGAAATCGCGCGGCACGTCGTACGGCAGTTTTTTCTGCAGCCCCGGGTTGATCGTCATCGGTCCTGCGTTGCCAAGGAGCAGTGTATAGCCGTCGGGCGCGGCCTTGGCGACGAAGTCCGCGCCTATGCTGCCGCCCGCACCGGTGCGATTGTCAACCACCACCGACTGCCCCCACATTTCGGTCAGGCGGTGACCGACCACGCGCATCACGTCATCGAGCGGGCCGCCCGGCGTGTACGGGACGACGACGCGCACGGGTTTGACCGGGTAAGTCTGCGCGACGGCGGCACCGTACATTACGACTGCCGTCGCGAGCAATGCAGCCGCTGCCGCTTTCTTCATGCGATGGGCTGTTACGTCGCGATATTGAACTGCGACGGCGGCGTCGCTTTCAGCACGTCGGCAAGCCAGTCAGCCACGTAGTTCGAGCCGAACTGGCGGTTGTCGCCCTGGCAATGCTCGGCGCCGCCTTCCTCCTTGGTGAAGACCTTGTACTTCTTCACTTTTGAACCGACGGTCTTATAGAGCAACTGGCCGGTTTCGAGCGGCGACAGCGAATCGAGTTCGCCCTGCGTGATCAGGAACGGGCATTCGATTTTTTCGGCGACGCCGGCGAGCGTGTAGTCCTTCAATTTTTCCATCGCACTGTCCATGTCCGGCTTGCCCATCACCCACGGCAGCTGGAAATGCGGCGCCGATAATTTCGTGCCGCCCGATTCCTGCACCTTGCGGCGCTGCACCCAGTTCGCGTGATAGTCGAAATGCGCGCCCCACGCGACACCCGCGGCGAATCGTTTCTCGAATGCCGCGGCGCGCGGCGCGTAGTAGCCGCCCATGCTGAACGCCATCACCGCTACGCGTTTCGGATCGACATCGGGCCGGCTCGCCACGTAGTCGTACGCGGCAGCGGCCGGCACTTCGTAATCGTAGCGGCTCGGAATATTCTGCAGACGCAGCGCTTCGCCCTGCCCCGGGCCGTCGATTGCGAGCGTGTGAATGCCGCGATTGGCGAGCTCGACGCCGCCGAACAACACGGACAATTCCTTCGCGCTATCGAGACCGTCGAAGAAACAGACCGTCGGCGCCTTGCCCGCGACCGGCGATTTCATGAACCACGCCGGCAGCGTCGTGCCTTCGTATTTCACTTCGACGCGCTCGATGTTCGGATAGCGCACCTTGATGCCGCGCCGGTAGCAACGCAGGCAGCTTTGGTAGAGTTCGGTCTTCTTCGCGCCGGGCCGCACGAAGCGCTCGCCGATGAAGTAATACGTCGCCGCGCGCAGATAATGCGACGCGGCGGTGAACGGATGGTTTTCGCCCGCTGCATCGTCACCCATCTTCTCGATGCGCTGCGCTTCGCGCTCCCATTCCACTCCCCACGCCTCGTTGTCCCCGATCTTGTCCTTCAAGCGCTGGCCGACGCGGTCGACTTCGCTCATGGCACTGCCGCCCCAGCGGGCCATCTCGATCGCGATCATCATGCCCTGCGACCACATGAAGTTGTTGGGAAAATATTGAAACCAGTAGCGTTGGGTGCCGTCGGACATCTTCGGTTGCTCCATCCAGTAAATTATTTATTGCGCGATTAAGCTGGGGCGCCTATACAAACTCCCTCCCCTGCAACGCGGGGGAGGGCTGGGGAGGGGGCGAAATTCGGGCCGCCCCCATCCTAACCTTCCCCCGCACGCGGGGGAAGGAATCCATTTCTACGTTCTATGCAACTCCTTTTTTATTCGATCTTGAGATTGATCCGCTGCGCGAGATTCTTGTACTTGTCGATGTCGGCCACCAGAAAACGCATGAACTCCGCCGATGACAGTCCGGTCGGCTCGGCGCCGAGATTGGCGATCTTCTCGCGCACATCGGGCTCTTTCAGCGCTTTGAGCACTTCGGTGAGAACGCGATCGGTGTTGGCCTTCGGCGACCTTGCGGGGGCATACAACCCGTACCAGCCGCCGATTTGAGCGCCGTGGATGCCCAGTTCGCCGAGCGTCTGCAAGTCCGGCAGCACGGGCGAGCGCTTCTGCCCCATTTGCGCGAGGCCTCGCAAGCGACCCTGGTTGATCGGCGGCGCCATCGACAGCGGGCTGGCGAACATCATGTCGATATGCCCGCCGAGCAAATCGGTCAGCGCGGGCGCGGCGCCTTTGTACGGCACGTGGGTGATGCTGGTGCCGGTCGCGGCCTTGAACAATTCTCCCGCGAGATGCAGCGTGTTGCCGTTGCCCGCGGAGCCGAACGTGAGCTGACCGGGTTTCGCCTTGGCGAGCGCAACGAGTTCCTGCACGTTTTTTGCCGGCAGCGACGGATGCACGCCCAGCACCATGCCGGCGGACTCGCCGATTTGGGTGAGCGAGACGAAATCCTTCAGCGTATCGTACGGCAATTTGGACTGTAGCGCTGCGTTGGTCGTGTGCGAACCGGTCGTTATCAGATACGTATAACCGTCGGGCGCGCTGCGTGCGACGATTTCAGTGCCTATGATGCTGTTGGCGCCCGGCCGGTTGTCGATCACGACTTGCTGCTTCATCGCTTCGCCGATGCGCTGGCCGATCAAGCGCGCCACCGCGTCAGGCGGTCCGCCCGCGGGCCAGGGCACGACTATTCTGATCGGACGTTCCGGGAAACTTTGCGCACAGGCATTACCGGCAACCAACGCAAATGCGGCAATCGTGGATAAAGTACGCACCGTGCTCCTCCAGATTGCACGAGTTGAACGGCGTCTACGCCCGTTCGAACTCGCGCAGCCGTTCCCGCGACGCCAGACGTCGCGGAACGGCTTTACTTGATGACGTACGGATTGACCGGCGAACCGACGCCACCCGTGATCGGCAGCGCGGGGGCCACGAACATGAATTCGTAACGCTTGTCCGCCGCACAATCGACCGCCAGCGCGCCCAGATCGAAAATTTCGCCGACCGTCAGTCCCATGATCGGAATCGCGATCCAGTGCCACGGCTGGTTGGTGTCTTCGGTTTCGTTGGGCCGCACTTCGGCGCCCCAGGTGTCGGTGACGATCGCCGCGACTTCTTTCTTGTGCAGCCAGTCGAGCGTCTCGAACGCGAGACCCGGCGCGTCGCCGCCCGAGTAGCCATCCCAGTTCTTGTCGGCGAACTTGCGCTCGACGTGACCCGTGCGCACCAGCAGAAAGTCTCCACGCTTGACTTCGACCTTGTGCTTCTTCGCCGTGAAATCGAGCAGTTCGTTGGTCACCGCGAAGCCATCCGGCAGCCATTTCTTGCCCAGCGCGCGCGGCACGTCGAGAAGCACGCCGCGCCCGACCATTTTCTCCTTGGTCTTCTCGATGCCGCCCTTCATGGCGCCCGCGCTCGTCACATTGCGGCAGTCGTAACCGTTCCACATGAAATCGTAGTACATGATGTGGCCGAGGCCGTCCCACTGCGTGCCGCACTGCAGCGGCATGATGATGATGTCGTCGGTGCCGCGGATCTTGCGGTGATCGAGCACGCCCGAATAGGCGTCAGTGCCGGTGCGCGTCATCAGGTGAATCGGGTTGAAGCGCCCGAGCGCCGGGTATTTGGTCTTGCCGCCCTGCGGCCCGCTCTGGTCGTAGTTCAATGCAAGCGAAATCACCTTGCCGCGCGTCACCAGCTGCGCCGCCTCGACGATCTTGTCGGGCGTCACGAAATTCAGCGTGCCGATTTCGTCGTTCTTGCCCCAGCGGCCCCAGTTCTTCAGGCGCTTGGCCGCGGCGTGAATGTCCTTGCGCGTGAGCTTGCGATGTTTCTTGTCGATCGTGTTTTTGATTTTCGGTGTGCGTGCTGCCATGGCGTCCTCTCTTCGAAATCGGTAGTTCCGGGAATTTTGCCGCGGAATCGGGCGAAGACGAATATTACTCGATATTTTGGGCGCACCGATTTTTCCAGCCGCGAATTCGCCGCGGCCCGATGCGCAAAAAAATCCCCCCGCTGACGCGGGGGATTTTCCAATCGCGGGTATGCCGCTAACCGATTTACCGCACGTCGCAGCGGCCGCCCGGATCCTCACGAATGATCGCAAACGGCAGCTCGTCGAGATTGAGCCCCGGGTCGCCCGGCAGCACCACCGGCCTGGACTTCGCGTCGCGGACGAAACCGAATTTCGCCTCGCCGATGATGGTTTCGCCGCCCTCGTTTTCCATGACGTAACTGCCCGTATAAGTCGCGTGATACAAGCCGCGCTCGGCTTTGCCGCTCGTGCTGGTGACGCCGTCGCAACCCTGGGTGCAGTCGAGCGTGTCGCCGGTCGAGCCGCGGACGCCTATCGTCGCCACCTGCGTGCCGATTTTGTATGCGTTCATGTTGCCGCGTTTGCCGATCAGCCCCGTCGCGGTACGCAAGCCGCCTTTCAGCAGACGGAAGAATGCATTGTCGGCATCCGGTTGCTCCTTGTTGAATTGATAGGCCTCGAGCTTCATGCGCGTATTCGGCCGCATCGTCATCGTGCTGCCGTCGGAAAAACCAAGCTGGCCGTAGCTGTCGGCCTGGGTGGTGAGCGTGTCGCCGACGTTGATCTCCGAGCCCCGCCCGAGTATGCGTATCGTCCCGTCGGGGCGTTGCGCCGACAGGGTTCCGCTCAGATGCACGACCTGCCCGGAACCGTCCGCCAGTGCCGCGCCGCCCGCGGCCGCGAGCAGGATGCCGGCCAATGCCGCAAATATGCGTTGATGCGTCACCATGATGACCCTCCCTGCATTCAGGTGAACCAATTTACGGATAGTACGCGGCGCGGCCAAGGGAAAAATTCACGCCGGCTATTCGGGCTTGATCCCCGCCGCCTTGATAACTTTACCCCACTTCGCGATTTCAGATTTGATGTACGCAGCGAACTCGGCCGGTGTGCCGCCGACGGGCTCGAAACCCTGCGCGAGCAGGCGCTCCCGCATTTCTGCCGCGCCGAGAATCCTGATGATTTCGTCGTGCAGCGTCATAACGACGGCGTGAGGCGTGCGTACCGGTGCCAGTACGCCGTACCAGGTCGATGCGTCATAGCCTTTGAGCGTTTCGCCTATGGTCGGCAAGTCGGGCATCGCCTGCGAGCGCTTCACGCTGGTGACCGCAATCGCACGCAGCCTTCCCGAGCGCACGTGCGGCATGGCGGCGGGCATCGTCGCGAACATCAACTGCACCTGCCCGCCGAGCAGATCGGTCAGCGCCGGACCGCCGCCCTTGTACGGAATGTGCACCATTTTCACGCCCGCAAGATTGTCGAACAGCTCACCCGCCAGATGCGACGAACTGCCGAGCCCGGCGGACGGATAATTGAGCGTCGCCGGTTTCGCCTTCGCAAGCGCAATGAGGTCGGGAATTGTTTTCGCCGCAAACGACGGTTGCACGACCAGGATGTTGGGCGTCGATGCGACCAGGCTCACCGGCTCGAAATCCCTGACCGGATCGTAGCCGAGCTTCGCATAAAGGCTCACGTTGATCGCGTTCGGCGCCACGTTGCCCATCAGTATCGTGTACCCGTCGGGCACGGACTTCGCCGCAATCTCGGTGCCGATGCCGCCGGCTGCGCCGCCGCGGTTGTCGATCACCACCGTCTGTCCGAAATTCTCGGAAAGTTTTTGCGCGATCATGCGGCCGACGATATCGGTGCCGCCGCCGGGCGGATACGCGACGATCATGCGAATCGGTTTCGTCGGGTAATTTTGCGCAAATGCTCCCGTTACCAGCAACGTAAACACACTCACCCAGCATGCGCCTGCGAGTTTTAATTTACTCATCACTCATCGCTCATCACTCATCACTTACCCCGCCAGCGGCAGCTTGACCGTATTGCCGCTCGCCGCCGCCAGTTGAATCGCCAGCGTCACTTCGAGATTGCGCCGCGCGTCCTGCGCCGTCGCGTGCACGCACGCCTTGCCCGTCGCGAGATGGTCGAGCCATGCGCGCGTCTCGTTCGCGATCGGGCCCCAGAAATCGCCGAGCGCCCAGTCGCCGGGCGTGCCGCTCGACAGGAACACCATGTTGACGTTGTGATCGGGCAGATAGACGTGCGGCACGCCCTTGTTGCTGTACATCAGCTGATCGGTGTGATCGTCGTCCAATATCATCACGCCCTCGGTGCCGAGAATCTCGACGCGCGCCGCGTGGCCCAGCGCCGGATACTTTTCCGGCAGCGCGTAGCTCACGCCGAGATTCACCACCGCGCCGTCCGCGTAGGTGACGATCGACCAGTTGACGTCGTCGACATCGTGGCCGGCGGCTTTCAACACGCCCGTTTGTCCGCGCGCGAACACTTCGACCGGCGCATTGCCTTCGAGCAGCCAGTTCATGAGGTCGACGTAATACGTGAGCGCGTCCACCACCGGTGTGGCCTCTGGATTGCGCTTCATCATCGCGAGCGCCTGCGAACGCGAGTTGAATACGCGCGCAGCGCCGCCGACGATCTTGCCAACGCGGCCCTGGATGATCTGCTCTTTCGCGATCAGGTAACGGTCCTTGAAGCGCCGGCTGTAGCCCACGCGCAGGTTCGCGCTGGCTTTCTGCGCCGCCGCGATGATGCGGTCGGCGTCGGCGATATTGAGTGCGATCGGCTTTTCGACGAGCACCGCCTTGCCGAGCTCGATCGCTTTCAACACGGGTGCCAGATGCTCGCCTTCGCTGGTCGATACGATGACCGCATTGACTTCCGGCCGCGCGATGATTTCGTCGTTGTTCGCCGATGCGACCTGCGCGCCGACGTCCTTCGCGAGTTTTTGCGCGGCACCCAGATTGCTGTCCGACACGGCGATGAAATTCACCGCCGGATGCGAAGACGCGAGTTTCGCGCGCAGCGTGCCGATGCGGCCCGAGCCGACGACGGCAAGGCCGATTTGTTTGCGTTCGATGGTCTACTCCTAAGTCAGATTCGAAGCCACAGAGGGCACACAGAACACGGGGGTTAAAAACGACGCCTCGCCTTTGATTCTCTCTGTGGTCTCTGCGAACTCTGTGGCGAATGCCCTTGCCTTGATTTTACTCAATCTTCAAATTCAGCGTCTTGATGACTTTGCCCCACTTGGCGGCTTCCGACTTGATGTAGCGCGCGAACTCTTCCGGCGTGTCGCCGACCGGTTCGGCACCCTGTGCAATCAAGCGTTCTTTGACGTCCGGCAAAGCAAGTATCCGCACGATCTCCTGGTTGAGCGCGAGGACGACGTCTTTCGGCGTGCGCGCGGGCGCGGCGTACCCGAACCAGCCCGCCGCCTCGAAGCCGGGCAGCGATTCGGCGATGGCCGGCAGGTCCGGCAATTGCGGCGAGCGTTTTACAGTAGTGACGGCGATCGCGCGCAGGCGGCCCGCCTTGATTTGCGGCAATGCGGTGGGCATCGCGTCGAACATCGCATGCACCTGGCCGCCGATCATGTCGATATGCGCGAGCGGGCTCGACTTGTAAGCAATGTGCTCCATCGTGATACCGGTCATCGACTTGAACAGCTCGGCCGATAGATGAATCGTGCCACCCGCGCCCGCCGACGCGTAAGTCAGCTTGCCCGGATTCGCCTTGCCGTACGCAATGAACTCGTTCACCGTTTTCGCCGGCAACGCCGGCGTGACGATCAGCACATTGGTGGTCTTGACCATGTTCGTGATCGGCGCGAATGCGGTATTGCTGTCGTACGGCATTTGCGAATAGAGGCTTTGATTGATCGCCAGCACGCTCGCCGCACCCAGCACGATCGTATAACCATCGGGCGGCGCCTTCGCGACGAGATCGGTGCCGATATTGCCGCCCGCGCCGGGCCGGTTATCGACTACCACCTGCTGCCCCCAGTGCTCCGCCATGCGGACCGCGATGGTGCGCGCGAGCACGTCGGAATTGCTGCCTGCGCCGAACGGCACGACCATCCGAACCGGTTTTACGGGAAATGGCTGAACGTCGGCTGCGAACGCCGCGACACCCGCGCTTAATGCACACATTGCCAAAATAATTGTTTTCATCACGTCTCCCGTTTTCAATCCGGTTTCGCCCCCGACTGCTTGACGGCCTTGCCCCAACGCACGATTTCCTCGCGCAGGAACGCTTCGAATTGCTGGGGCGTCGTGCCTGCGACTTCGACGCCCTGTCCGGATAGACGTTCACGCACGTCAGGCATGTTGAGCACGCGCACAATGTCGTCATGCAATCTTGTAACGACAGAGCGCGGCGTGCGCGCGGCAACTGCCACACCCCACCACGCCGTCATGTCGTAATCGGGATAACCGGATTCCGCGATGGTCGGCAAGTCGGGAACGGTACGCATGCGCGTCTTGCCGGTGACCGCGATCGCGCGCACGCGCCCGGTTTTAATCGGACCGTCGAGTGCGAGTTGGGTGCCGAACGTGTAACTTAACTGGCCCGACATCACATCGGTGAGCGCCGGCGCCAAGCCCTTGTATGGCACGTGCACCACGTCGACGCCTGCCATCGACTTGAACATCTCGCCCATCAAATGTGCGGAACCGCCGCTGCCGGTAGAGCCGTAAGCGAGCTGCCCCGGCTTCGACCTGGCGAGCGCCACCAGGTCTTTTACGTTTTTCACCGGCAGTTGCGCATTGACCGCGAGCAGCATGGACGACGCACCGATCTGCGTGACCGCCGCAAAATCGCGCAGCGTGTCGAATGGCAGCTTCGGATAGAACGCCGCATTGATTGCGAACGCCGTCGCGGTCAGAAGCAGAGTGTGGCCGTCGGGTGCGCTCTTCGCGACGATGTCGGTGCCTATCGTGGTGCCGCCGCCCGCGCGGTTGTCGACGATTACCTGCTGCTTCCATATCTCGGCGAGTTTCTGGCCGACCAGGCGGCCGATGAAGTCGTTGATCGCGCCCGGCGTGTACGGCACGACGAAACGCACCGGCCGCGCCGGAAATTCCGCCGCGGCGCACGCGCTTGCCGCGCACGTGCACACGCACACGATCAACGGCAACAGTCGTTTCACGCAGCACCCGCTTGCATTATGATCTGCCTTCTCAGTCATTACGTTACTTGACCATCGATGATACATGCCGAACCCGGGCTCTTCCTGCGCTACGAACCCACCACGCCGCCGGTGCCGCTGATTGTAGATGTATCGCGCAGCGGACGCGAATACCCGAAAGAGTACCGCACGCCGCTGCCGTTCACGACTGTGCATGATAACGTGTCGATGTACGTCGAAGACCTGTACGCGGGCGCGCCGCAGGTTGGCGCGACGCTGCTCTACTGCATGTTTCCGAACACCTGGGTCGATGTTAATCGCGACGAACTCGATATGGACCCGGCGGTCGTCGATGGTGCATGGCCGGTTGCCTTGAAACCGACGCCGCGCACGCTCGAAGGACTGGGCCTTATTAAAAGCAAATCGCGTTTCGGCGAGCCGTTTCAGGAACGCAAGCTCGCCGTGGCCGAAATCGAAGAGCGCCTCGCCAAGTATTACCGCCCTTACCACGCAGAATTGAAGCGCATCATCGACGATCTTTACGCGCGCTTTGGCGTGGTGCGCCAGATTTCATGCCATTGCATGTCCGCGGTCGGCGCGCCGACGCATCCCGACGCCGGCAAGCCGCGTCCGGATTTCTGCATCGGCGACCTGCACGGCAAGACAACGTCGGCGGAATTTCGCGCGCTGGTCGTCGATACGCTGACGAGCCTCGGTTACAGCGTGACCGTCAACGAGCCTTATGTCGGCAACGTGCTGATCGGCCGCAACAGCGATCCCGCGCGCGGCATCGAAGCCGTGCAGATCGAAGTGAACAAGAAACTCTTCATGGACACCAAGACGTTTCGCGCCACGGCCGGTCTCGCCAAAGTGAAAGCCGACCTCGACAAGCTGCTGCGCGCCGTCGCTGACGACACGCGCCGCCGCATTAAAACCTGAGCCCGGCTTTCAGCTTTTCTCGCCGAACGCCACGACGTCCTTCGCCGCGCCGCCCCAGCCGTTCTCCGTGATGTCGACGACCACGCCGTTGGGATCGCGGTACTTCACTTCGTAAAACCCGCCGC
>CAZEAX010000115.1:0-11782 GCA_964510405.1 uncultured Streptomyces sp.
TGAGCCCGCGTAACTTTGCGCGTTCCTTTGTAGCTGTAGTCGGCACAACTCCGGCGCGATTCCTTGAGACACTGCGCCTAGAAGCGGCTCGACGTAGACTCGAGGAGACCGGTCGAAGCATGGATCAGATCGCATCGGAATGCGGATTTGGATCAGCGGAAGTCATGAGCCGCTCGTTTGTTCGCAATCTCGGGACTCCTCCGAGTGCCTACCGCCGTCAAAGTGTAATTGCATAATCCGCACAGCGTCCGATCAACCACACATGTCCGCATCACAAGTGCGTCACCTTCAACCAGTATCAAAGAGGAGAGTCTACGATGAGAACACTCGCGTCTTCAATCGCCGCATTTTGCTTATTTTCGGCGCCGATGCTTGCGCTGGGCCGAACGGCTGCCGTCTCCGCGCGGAATGCGATATCCGGGTTGATCCTGCCGCCTTCCATCCGGTACATGTACATCTTGTTCTGCGTCTCGATCGATACGTACATCCACGGCCTGGCCGGATGGAAATCGAGATGGCGCGGCCCGAACTCTTTTCCGCCGTTGGGCGCGATCGAAACTTCGTTGGTAAGCACGCCGTTCTTGTAGTCGAACACTTTAAGCGCGCCCGGGTCCTCGGGTTTGGCGGGTGTGCCCTCGTTGCCGCGCGTGACCAGAATCGCCAGCCGGTTGTCCGGCGTGACGCGCACCTGGTGGCCGTAAATCCCGAAGTCGAACGGCCCCGCCTGCTTCACCTCGTCGCCCAGCGTTGCATCGGCATTGATGCGGTAAACGCGCAGGTAACTTGGATTGTTGAACGCGACCAGCACGTGCTCCGATGGAATATCGGTACTCATGTGGATGGGGCGCGTCGGCAGAGCAATCGGCTTGCCGTGCGGAGTCAGCGCGCCGCTGGCCGGATCGATCCGGAATGCGCTCACGTGATGCTCGGTGCCGGCGGGCCCGGTGCCCGACGCGCTGCTGCTCGTCGCAACATACAGATAACGGCGCGACACATGCGGCCATGCGTACTGCACGGCGGCGGGCAGCGTCACGCTCTCGCGCTGGGTCAGCGCGACCGCCTCGACATCGACCTCGTAACGCGTGAGCACGGCGCCGACGTTCGCATACAACGCGACCTTGCCCGGTTTAGGCTGCGCCCACGCCGCCTGTGGCATGGCGGCGGCGGTTGCCATCAGCGACATGAAAGTTCGACGATTCAGCATGATGTTCCTCCTTTGTAAATCGGTGATGGGTGATGGGTGATGGGCAATGAGAAATGGGAAAGGAAGATCTGGCGATTAAGTGATTGAGCAATTGAGCGATTGAGTAACCAAATCACCTAATCCCTTAATCACTCAATCACCCGGCCGCCCATCGCTCGTCACTCATAACTTCGGCGGCCGGCGCGTGTGCCAGTCGGTCGCGCGCTCGTACGCGGCGCCGGCGCGCAACACCGTAACCTCATCGTGCATGTGGCCGACGATTTGCGCCGAAATCGGCAAACCGCTTTTCGACAGCCCGCACATCAAGGCGAGCGCCGGGTGGCCGGTCAGGTTGAACGGGCTGCGCGCCTGGCGCGGATAGGTGCGCGCGAGTTCCGCGTCGTCGTCGATGCGGCAGGCGGGATCCAGCGAGTTCGCGCACAGCAATACATCGACATCGCGCAACGCAGCGTTGACGGCATCCGTCAGTTGCAACCGGCGCTGTTGCGCGTGCACATAATCGCCGGCCGACAAGAACGCGCCGCACATCAATTTGCGCCGCGACGTTTCGGCGTAATCGCCGGGCCGTTCGCGCAGCCACTTCGCATGCACCGTCCACGATTCGGCCTGCATGAAGATGCGCGACACGCCGCCCAACTCCTGCAGCGAGGGCAACCGGATATCGCGCACCGTCGCGCCTTCGCGCTTCAGCAACTTCGCCGCCTCGTCGAGCGCCGCCGTGACTTCGGGATGCGCGGGCACATCGCTTTCGTGAAAATGCCGCACGAAACCCACGCGCAGTCCGCGCACGCCGCGTTCGAGATCGGCGCCGAAATTGCCGTGCGCAACCGCCGCACTGCCGGGGTCTGCAGCATCGTGGCCCGCCAATGCGTCCAGCACAAGCGCCGCGTCGCGCACCGCGCGCGTCATCGGTCCGATGTGGTCGAGCGTGAATGCGAGTGGAAACACGCCGCGCCGCGATACCAGCCCGTAGGTCGGCTTCAGGCCGACGACGCCGCAATTCCCCGCGGGGTTGCGGATCGAGCCGCCGGTGTCGGTGCCCAACGCAACCGGCAGAAAGCCCGCGGCGAGCGCGGTACCCGAGCCGGACGACGAGCCGCCGGGATGATGATCGGGATTCCACGGATTGCGCGCAGGCGGGAACGGCAGATCGAACGACGGGCCGCCGATCGCGAATTCGTGCAGCGACAATTTGCCGAACAGGATCGCACCCGCCGCGCGCAGGCGGCTCACCACCTCGGCGTCCGCGCGCGCGATGTTCTTCAGAAATATTTTCGAGTGGCAGGTCGTCGCCTGCCCCGCGACGTCGATGATGTCCTTGATGCCGACCGGCACGCCATGCAGCGGACCGCGCGCGCGTCCGCCGCGGATTTCCCGCTCGGCCTCGCGCGCCGCTGCGAGCGCCGCCTCGCGATCGAGCTTGATGAACGCATTCAACCGCGGTTCGAGTTTGGCGATGCGATCGAGCAACGCGGTGACGACTTCGACCGGCGACAACTTGCGCTTCGCGTATGCGCCGCCGAGTTCGGCGGCGGTCAACCAATGCAGATCAGTCATTTGACGTTTCGCACCTGCATCGGCGGCCATGGTTCAGCGGCAAATTGATCGAGCGCGCCCGCGGCGCCACGAGCGCTCGCCGCGCTCTGTGCCGCGATAGCGACATCTTCCGGAAATTGCCTGACTGCTTTGTCCAATCCGGCCGCGCGCGCCAGCGCGTTGGCGTCGGGCAGCGACGCCTTGGTTTTCCTGACTGCCACGGTTTTCCTCCCGATATTGCTTTTATATTCGCGCTGAATCGCGCGTGACGTGCTTGAAGCTTCCGCCTCCGCCGCGTGAGTGTCAAGAATACAGCTAATGTTCCAGCGCGCCGCATTGACTTTGCGCGGACGGCGGCTCACGATTCCGGCGGCAGTCAATACACTAAAACCGGGAGGAGATCATGCGGATTTCAATTATCGGCGCGCTTTGCGTCGCGGCGTCTGTCGTCGCTGGCGTTCAACCTGCGCTCGCGCAAAACGAATCGGAGTCCGGCAAGTCGGGACTCAAGGCGCCTGTGATGTCCGCGCCGCCGCCCGCCGTTCCCGCCGAGCAGCGGGTGACGATGTTCCCGGGCACCAACGTCGTCAACGCGGCGGCCGCGCAGAAAATCGGCGGCGTGCCGCAATTCCAGGTCGACCCGTTCTGGCCCAAGCCGCTGCCGAACAACTGGATACTCGGCCAGGTATCGGGCGTCGCGGTCGACAGGCGCGGCCATGTCTGGATCATCCACCGCCCGCGTTCGCTGTCCGAACGCGAAGTCGGTGCGCAGCAGAATCCGCCGTGGAGCAAATGCTGTTACGCGGCGCCGCCGGTGCTCGAGTTCGACGACGCGGGCAACCTGCTGCGCGCGTGGGGCGGCACCGGTACGGGTTACGAGTGGCCGGAGGTCGAGCACGGCATCTTCATCGACGACAACGATTTCGTGTGGACCGCCGGCAGCGGCAACCAGGATTCGCAGATTCTGAAATTCACGCTCGACGGCAAATTCGTGCTGCAGATCGGCAGGAGCGGGCAGTCGAAAGGCAGCAACGACACCGCCAACCTCGGCAGTCCCGCCGATATCAACGTCGACACTGCAGCGAAAGAGGTCTACGTCGCCGACGGCTACGGCAACCGCCGCGTCATCGTGTTCGACTCGGAAACCGGCGCGTACAAGCGGCACTGGGGCGCGTACGGCAAGCCGCCCTCCGACGACAAGACGCCCGCGTACGATCCGGCGCAGCCGCCGTCGCAGCAATTCGGCCGGCCCGTGCACTGCGTGCGGTTTGCGAAAGACGGGCTCGTGTACGTGTGCGACCGCATCAACGATCGCGTGCAGATGTTCAAAAAAGACGGCACGTTCGTAGCGGAAGCGTTCTTCGAAAAAAACACGCGCCTGAACGGCTCGGTGTCGGAGCTCGTGTTCTCCCCCGACCGCGACCAGCAGTTCATCTACATGGCCGACGGCGTCAACAACGAGTTGCGCGTCATCGACCGCGCGACCAACGAAACGCTCGCGCGCATCGGCCGGCCGGGGCGTTTTGCCGGCCAGTTCCACGTCGTGCACAACCTCGCCGTAGACAAGCAGGGCAATGTTTACACGACCGAAGTGAACACCGGCCAGCGCGTGCAGAAATTCCGCCGCATCGATCCGCAGAACTGAGACCCGCTACCGCGCGCGCGCCTCGCGTATCGCGTGCCACAACCTCGACGGCGTGAACGGCATGTCGAGATGCCTGATGCCGAGCGGGCGCAGCGCATCGATGGTCGCGTTGACGAGCGCGGGCAGCGAGCCGCTGCAGCCGGATTCGCCGACACCTTTGGCGCCGAGCGCATTGGTCGGCGTCGGCACCGGATAATCGTGCACCGCGATTTCGCGCAGCCAGCCCGCGCGCGGCATCGTGTAATCCTGGAAACTGCCGGTGAGTAATTGCCCGGTGGCGCTATCGTATATCGCATGCTCGCCGAACACCTGGCCCGCGCCCTGCACGACGCCGCCGTGCACCTGGCCTTCGACCAGCACCGGGTTGATGACGTTGCCCAGATCGTCGACCGCCGTATAACGCGCGATCGCTGCGTGCCCGGTTTCCGGATCGATCTCGACTTCGGCGACATGACAACCGTTCGGATAGGTGGCGCCGAAGCTGCCCTCGGCCATCGTATTGAGCGGATGCGGTTGAGTGCCCGCGAGGGAGCGCGCCAGTTCGATGAAGCCCAGAGACCGGTCGCCCGCACAGAAGGCGCCTGCGCTGTAGCGCAATTCGCTTTCGTCGACTTTCAGTTTGGCCGCGGCGTGCGGACGCGCGAGTTCGATCAACCGCTCCCCGAGCACGCGGAACGCGCTGCCGGTGCCGAGCGCGCCGCGCGAGCCGCCCGTGCCGCTGCCGGTCAGATCGGCGTCCGGCGGCCGCGGATAGAAGCGGATGGCCGCGGCGTCTATGCCCAGTGCTTCCGCCACGATCTGCGGGAACACGGTCTCGTGGCCCTGGCCCGACGACTGCGTGACCGCGAAGAGCATCATGCCGCCGTTATTGTCGAATTCGACCGCGACCTGGTCTTTGGGCGCACTGCCGCCGCCGCCCGCTTCGAGATAGGTCGCAATCCCGATGCCGCGCAGCTTGCCCGTGCGCTCGCTCTCGGCGCGGCGCATCGCAAAACCGTACCAGTCCGCGCGCTTCAATGCGTCTTTCATCACGGCCGAGAAATCCCCGGAGTCGTAAACGGTGCCGTTCGCGGTCGTATACGGCATCGCGGAGCGCGTAATGAAATTCCGGCGCCGCAGTTCGAGCGGGTCGAAACCGTGTTCGTGCGCCGCGTAATCGACGAGCCGCTCGATCGCATACGCGATATCGGGTCGTCCGGCGCCGCGGTAGGCGGACACCGGCGTCGCATTGGTGTAGGCGAGCCGCGTGCGCGCGTACATCGCGGGCATGCGGTAGACGCCGCCCATCGTGATCGTCAGGTTCTTGGTCGCTATATAAGGACCGAACGCAGCGGCGTAGGCGCCGAGATCGGCGCGGTCGTCGAAGCGGATCGCCAGCATCGTACCGTCGGCGTCGAGCGCGAGCTCGCCGGTCAGCGACAGCGCGCGGCCCTGGAAGTCGGTCATGAAGATTTCGCTGCGCGTGCCCACCCACTTGACCGGACGTGCAAGTTTCTGCGCGGCCAGCATCACCGCGAAATATTCCGGATATGCCGCCCCGCGCACGCCGAAACTGCCGCCAACGTCCTGGGTGACGATGTCGAGCTTCTCTTTGTCGAGCCCCGTCACCACGCCGAGTTGCCCGCGCATGCCGCCAATGCCCTGCAGCGGCAGGTGCAGCGTGTAAGTGCTGCTATCAGGGTTGTATGCGACGAGGCAAGCCCGTGGCTCGAGCGGATTGCCGACGAGGCGCTGGCTCTCGACCGTAAGTTTGCTCACGAATTTCGCGCACGCGAACGCAGCGGCGGTAGCCTGCTCGTCGCCGGACTCGTACTCGAACGCCAGATTGCCGGGCACGTCGGCGTGCAATTGCGGCGCGCCGGCGGCGACCGCGGCGTCGAAGGTCGCGGCGACCGGCAGATCGCGATACTCGACGTCGATCAAGTCGCGCGCGTCTTCGGCAATCGCGGCGGACTCGGCGACCAGCATGGCCACCGCTTCGCCGACGAAGCGCACGCGGCCCAGTGCCAGCACCGGGTGCATCGGTTTCAGCATGGCCTGGCCGCCTTTGCCCGGGAAATTCACGACATTGGGGAGAGACTTGAATCCGGCCGCGCGCACGTCGTCGCCGGTAAACACGGCGACCACCCCAGGTTGCGCGAGCGCGCGCTGCGCATCCAGTCGGACGATCTCGGCGTGCGCGCGGTCGGCGCGCAGGAATACGGCGTGCAACTGGGCGGGTTCGTTCCAGTCAGCGGTATAACGGCCGTGGCCGGTGGTCAATCGTGCGTCTTCGCGTCGCAACATGAATGCGGCTGCCCTTTAAGGTTGGCTGGGTCGTTAGTATGCGGGAAGTTACGAGCGATGCAACCCCGTGGCCGGACCGGCGCGGCGCGCGCCCGCGCACCTGCCGGCCCGCCACCGTACGCTTCATTGACGCAGGTCAAACACCCCGCCGCGCGCCCGGCAAATAATCCTTCAAACGAGTGGCGCATCCGGCGCCGCGGCGAAGAAAGGCAATCGAGATGAGCGATCCGGTCACGATGTGGCATCGCGAGCACATGCGCTTTGCGCGGCTGCTCGATTTCGTCGAGAAGGAGATGAGCGAGTTTCATTTCGGCGGACAACCCGACTATGAGCTGATGCGCGAGGCGGTACATTACCTTCAGCACTACGCAAGCCGCTTTCACCATCCGCGGGAAGACGTCGCATTCGAGCGGATGGTCGAACGCTATCCCGATAAAAAGGTCGCGATCGCCCGGCTGCAGCAGGAGCACCGCGTAATCGAGGTCGCGGGCAACGATCTGCTCAACTACCTCGATTCAATTCTCGAAGACACGGTAGTCCCGCGCGACAAGGTCGAAGCCGCCGCCGCCACCTACCTCGTCTATTACCGCCATCACCTCGCGACCGAAGAAGCGGAGATACTCCCGCTCGCCGCAGACCTGCTCACGCCGGAAGACTGGGCCGCAGTTGTCGCCGCCATCCCTGCGGGCCCCGATCCGCTGTTCGGGAGCGACATCCACGCGCGCTATCGCGACTTGTACGCGCAGATTTCGCACGCGCCGTAGCCGCTAAGCCTGCCAGACTCCGTAGCCCGCTTCGCGCAGCGCGATCGCGAGCTCGACCTCCATCTCGGCCGCCGCCGCGTACGGCATCGGGTTGTAGCACTCGTATAACTCGGG
The DNA here is from genome assembly GCA_964510405.1 of uncultured Streptomyces sp. Classification (GTDB taxonomy): domain Bacteria; phylum Pseudomonadota; class Gammaproteobacteria; order Burkholderiales; family SG8-41; genus PALSA-1004. Next base: position 7,550 of record CAZEAX010000115.1, read on the forward strand.
CAGCAGGCGCTGTCCGTACTTCTGCACGTAGCGGTTGGCGCGCACGCCGGCCTTGTGCTTGTCGAAGCGCGCATCGGGGTCGAGCCCGGTCATGCCGACATAGACGCACGGCTTGGCAGGATCGTAGTCGGGATTGCACTTCTTGAATTTCGGCTCGTACAGCACGTCCTTCGACAGCAGGACGACGTAGACGTAATGATGATGGCGCTTGGCCATTGCTAAAATATTTAAATCTTGAACCGCGATGGACGCGAAGGGAAAACTAAATCATTGAATGCGAGTTTCCACTGTCAGGCAGACCAGAGTGTTAATAGCTTTAACGTTCACGTTGACTAGCGCGCGCAATGTCGGCGCGCGTCTTGTCCAACTCCTTGTTAGGAGTGCGGTATTCATTGTAACCAATCGAAAACAAAGCTAGCACGATCGCAACCGTTGACGCCCCGCCAATCACCACAAGCCAAAAAAACAGTGGATCGACCGAAACATTGACTCTCGACTCACTGACAAGATAGATATACCGGATTTCGCCCTGATAGAAAGCATGCCAAAGCGCAAGACAGTTTGAGACTACGATCGCTATACCAACCAATATAAAATAAACCATGGTCGCTGGAACAACGACCGGAAGCGAGGCGATTACGAATTTTGTAGGAAGGATGGCTGCAAGCAGGATGACAAGTGCTATTGGGATGATCGTCATAACAATTACACTGGACATATCGCCTAGTACACTGGATATATCACCTCGGAAGAACTGAAGATAGACACCAAATAAGAACAGCGGCAGTAGCAGGCCGACAAAAATTCGTTCATGTGCCGATGAACCTGTAGCTAACGAAACGAGCGATGCACTTACCCACGCCCTCATCCAAGGAGGCCCAATCAAATGCTTACGGAAATACCATGGGCTGGCAATTGACGCAAAGCTCGCCAACAGCACAGGCCACTGCAGAGTCTCAACATGCACAGCCACGACTCCTAACGAATGAATTGGTTGAAATATTAGTTGACGATTTACTTGACAAATTATTTGCCATTTTTAATCGACCATACCCTACATCCTTGCGAGTGATCATGCAATTGTCATTAAGAAAACTGCATCGCCCCTCTTTCAACTCTCACTACGTTACTGGATTCCGGATCGAGTCCGGAATGACGAAATCTCTGTGTCCTCTGTGGCTTGCTTTTGCTTTCCTTTGCGTCCTTCGCGTCCTTAGCGGTTCAAGATTTGCTTTATTGAATTAGCTCGCGGTAATCCCAGCCTCGCGCACGACGCGGCTCCACTTCGCGATCTCGCTTTTCAGAAACGCCGCGAACGCGGCCGGCGACTCCATCATCACGCGCGAGCCATCGGTGGCGAGCAGCGCGCCCAACTCCGGCGCGCCCAGGATGCGCACGAGTTCGCGGTGCAGTCGCGCGACGATCGCGGGCGGGGTTGCGGCATGCACGACGAGCCCGTTCCAGATCAGTATCTCGTAACCCGGCACGCCCGATTCCGCGATGGTCGGCACTGCGGGCAGCAGCGGCCAGCGCTCCGCGGTCGTCACCGCCACCATGCGCAGCCGTCCCGCCTTGATATGCGGCAGCGACGAGAAAGGATTGTTGAAGGCGACCGCCGTTTCGCCGCTCAACACCGACGTCGTGGCGAACGCGCTGCCTTTGTACGGCACGTGCAGCAGCTTGACGCCGGCCAGCATATTGAAAAGTTCGCCGCCGAGATGCGAACCGGTGCCGAGTCCGGCGGAACCGAAAGTGATCTGTCCCGGCCGCGCTTTGGCGAGCGCGATCAGATCTTTCACTTTGTATACCGGCAGCGACGGATGCACGATCAGGGCGCCGGGCGCGATGGTCACGCGCGTGAGCGGCGCGAAATCGCGCAGCGCGTCGAACGAAAGTTTGGCGTGCAGCGACGGAGCCACCGTGAAGACAGTGCTGACGAGATATAGCGTATGACCGTCGGGCGGCGCCTTCAGCATGAGTTCGGAGGCGATGATGCTGCCGCCGCCCGGCCGGTTGTCGACCACCACCTGCTCGCCGAGCGCTTCGCCGAGACGATGACCGACGATGCGCGCGGCGCCGTCGTTGCCGCCGCCGGGGGCCAGCGGAACGATCAAGCGTAACGCATGCGACGGGTAATTCTGCGCCAACGCGACTTGCGAGCATGCAAGCAGAACACCGAAACTCAGCGCCGCAGTCCGATTCATACTCGTCGATCCTGTTTTGCGCTTCGCGTCAAATACCGCGCGTCCTGCCGCCGTCGACGTTGATCGCGGTGCCCGTGATCATCGCCGCGGACCGCGATGCGAGAAACACCGTAAGGCCGGCGATGTCTTCGGGCACGACCACGCGTCCCATCGGCACTTCGCGCACGAGGTGTTTGGTCGCTTCTTCGATCGACACGCCGCGCTCTTTCGCCGTGATGTTGACGAGTTCGGTCCAGCGGCCGGTGTCGGTCGAACCCGGACAGATCGCATTCACCGTTATGCCGTGCGGCCCGAATTCGTTGGCGAGCGCCTTGGTGATGGAGAGCGTGCCGAGGTTGATCGGACCGGACATCACCGACGGACCGCCGGGCTCCCGCCCGCGCGTGCCGGAGATGTTGATGATGCGCGCCTGCTTCGATTGCTTGAGGTACGGCAGCGCTTCGCGCGTCATGCGGATCAAGCCCAGCGGCTTCACCGCGAAATAATGTTCCCAGGCGTCATCGGGAATTTGCTCGAGGCGCCCGCGATAGGCGCCGCCCGCGCAATTGACGAGGATATCGACGCCACCCAATTCTTTTACCGCGGCCTCGATCGCGGGCTTGATCGCGGCCGTGCCGCGTTCGAGATCGAGCGGCACGACGCACACGCGCAGATCCGGATATTGCTTCCGCAATTCGGCGGCGAGCGCTTCGCAGCGCGCCGTATCGCGGCCGAACAATCCGAGATGCACGCCCTCGGCGGCGAGCGCGAGTGAAATGGCGCGGCCAATACCACGGCTGGCGCCGGTGACAAATGCGATACGTCCTTTCAGAGCAAGGTCCATGAATTTTCCCGAATGATGGATTACGACGCGCGGAGCGGCCGCCGCGTTCTGCTACTCGGCGTGCATGCCCGCTTCTTTGGCGACCCTCGCCCATTTTGCCATGTCGAGCGGAATCATTTTGCGGATTTCGGCCGGCGTGCGGATGTCGACCTCCGCGCCGTCGTTGGTGAAACGCTTCTGCGTCTCGGGCATTTTGAGGTATGCAGCGATCGCCGTATTCAGCTTTGCAACAATCGGCGCGGGAGTGCCGGCGGGAGTGGCGATCGCCCACCAGTTGCTCGCATCGTATCCGGGCACGCCGGACTCGGCGATGGTGGGAAGATCCGGCAGCGTCGCGGCGCGCGCGGCTCCGCCGGTCGCGATCGGTTTCAATTTTCCCGAACGGATGTGCGGAATCGACTGCACGATGGAGCCGACGGTCATGTGCGCCTGCCCGCCCATGACGTCTATCATCGCCGGAAAGCCGCCCTTGTACAGCAATATCGTGAAGTCGAGGCCGGAAAGGCTCTTGAACAACGCGGTGCCGAAATGCTGGAAGCCGCCCGCGGTCGCCATGGTGACCACACCCGGCTTGTCTTTTGCAATGGCGAGAATTTCCCTGATCGAACTCACGGGCAGCAACGGCCCCACGGTCAGCACGGTCGGACCGTAGCCGAGCATCGCGACCCAGTCGAATGCGGCCAGCGAATCGTACGGCAGCTTGCGCACCGCGGGATTCATCGTGAACGCAGATGATGCCAGCAACAGCGTGTAACCGTCGGGCGCCGAACGCGCAACGATCTCGGTGCCTATGATGCCTTCAGCGCCGGGACGGTTGTCGACCACGACCTGGCGTCCGAAAGTTGCCGTGAGGTGATTGGCGACATTGCGCGCCATGATGTCGTTGCTGCCGCCTGCGGCCTGCGGCACGAGCAGGCGGATCGGCCGGGCCGGATAGTGAACGTCGGCGGCCGCCGCTTCCACTGCAACGAGCATCGCACTTAAGGCCGCGGCATGGATCAGCTTCATGCGTTCCTCCTCCGGTCCCGCTTATGCGGCCATGATAACGTGAGTCGTGTCATAAGCAAGCCGCGGCAGCTTATAATCGAACCCGCGTTTGCGGTTGTGCCTACTCCGTGCAGCCGTTCCCGATCAATCCATACTGTCAGGAGCTTTATCCATGTTGACGCTTTATTTCTGCCCCGGCGCCTGTTCGACCGCATCACA
>CAZEAX010000116.1:0-11742 GCA_964510405.1 uncultured Streptomyces sp.
ACCGCGATCCTGCGCGACATCACCGAGCGAAAAAAGTCGGAAGAGGCAATTCAGGGCCTGAACGAAGCTCTCGAGCAACGCGTGATCGAGCGCACCATGCAGCTGGTTTCCCTCAACAAGGAACTGGAGGCGTTCGTTTATTCGGTCTCGCACGATCTGCACGCGCCGCTGCGGCATGTCATGGGTTTTATCGAACTGTTGAAAGCGGACGCCGGCGACTCGTTGTCGCCGGTAAGTCTCCGGCATCTGGCGACAATTTCGAAGTCGGGCAAACGCATGGGCGTTTTGATCGATGCATTGCTGGCATTCTCGCTTCTCGGGCGTGCCGAATTGCATAAGACCGGTGTCAATCTGGACGTGCTGTTGCAGAAAGTATTGGAAGAAATCAAGCCGGATACGGTTGACCGCGATATCCGGTGGAAAATTAATCCGCTGCCGCAGGTTAGTGGCGATCGCGCTTTGTTGCAGATAGTGTTGACCAATCTGCTGGCCAACGCCGTCAAATTCACGCGCAATCGCGAAGAAGCGGTGATTGAAATCGGCTGCGCGCCGGGCGAGAGCGGCGAAACCGTGATCTTCGTCCGGGACAACGGCGCGGGCTTCGACCCGAAGTATGCGGACCAGCTATTCGGCGTGTTCAAGCGCCTGCATCAGCAGAGCGAATTCGAGGGAACCGGCATCGGTCTCGCCAACGTGCAGCGCATCGTCGAACGTCACGGCGGCAGGGTATGGGGGGAGGGCGTAGTCGACGGGGGCGCAACCTTTTATTTCTCGCTGCCCAAGTAACCCATCAGGACTGGTGAGACACGATTTTGATTTTCCCGCCGCGGCAGGCAGGCCGTCATTTGGGTTGGGAAACAGAAGTGCAAACCGAGTTGCCCCCCGCTTTTTTTGCCTGATACATTGCGAGATCGGCGCACTTGATGATTTCCTCGGCGCTCATATTGTGATTCAGGAATGCCACGACGCCGATACTCGCGGTGCAACGATGGTCGAGTATCGTTTCCCCCTGGCCATCTACTGCTAGCTTCAGTGTATAGGGCTTGCTCAGGCTGGCTCGAAGCTTTTCCGCAACCATGCCGGACTGAATGGTGGATCTGGCTTCGTCGACATCCAGCTCGACGAGCAACACCACAAACTCATCGCCGCCGAAACGCGCAACGGTGTCCACTTGCCGCACGCACTGGCTGATGCGGCGCGCCACTTCTATCAACAGCAAATCGCCGGCGTGATGCCCGTAGGTGTCGTTCAGCGGCTTGAAGTTGTCCAAATCGAGGAACAAGGCCGCGCAATAACGGCCGCTGCGTTTACTGCCCGCCATCGCATAGCGCAAGCGGTCGATAAACAGGCTGCGCACGGGCAGCTGGGTCAACGGATCGTGCGACGCGAGGTTGATGATCTGTTTTTCGGCCAGCTTGAGCGCGGTAATGTCGCGCGCCGCCGCGAATACGCCCAGCAGCCTCCTGTCCCGGTCATAGAGTGTGGTCGCATTGTAGGACACCACGGTTTCCCTGCCGTCCCTGGCGCGGGCGGTGAGTTCGTAGTTCGTGACCTTCTGTTTGCTCAGTACCAGCCGGATACCGGCCTCGGCCCGCGCCGAATCGGTAAAATAATTTTTGAACTCCGCGCCCGTCAGCTCGTCGCGCGTGCATCCCGTCAACATTTCCATCTGCTTGTTAACGTCGGTAATGATGCCGGAAGAATCGGTAGTCATCAGGGCGTCGATGTTCGATTCGAACAGGGAGCGGGTGTAGAACTGCTGGTCGCGCAGGCGCTGGGCAAGCTGCTTCTGCTCCTTTTCGCCCTGCTTGCGCGCAGTGTTATCGGTCCCGATCAGCAAATAGCCGATGATGGCGCCCTGATCGTCGCGTAGCGCCGTGACCGACACCACCGCGGGAAAGCGACTGCCATCCTTGCGGATGTAGGTCAGCTCGTAAATGTCCTCGATGCCGCGCGAGGCCTTGAACACCAGTGCCTCGAAGCCCGGAGTGATGGGGGTTCCGAGTTCGGCACTCAGCGCCTCGGCGCGCGCTACGACTTCCTGCGAATCGGAGATATCCGCCGGAGTGATTTTGTTCATCACGTCCGCGGCCGCGTAGCCCAGCATGCGCTCGGCACCTACGTTGAAAATCTGAATGACGCCATTCGCGTCGGTGGCAATGCTCGAGAAGTTGGCGCTGTTGAAGATCGCGCTCTGCAGCGCTCCTGCCTTGAGCAGCGCCTCTTCGGCACGCTTGCGCGCAGTGTTGTCGGTCCCGATCAGCAAATAGCCGATGATGGCGTCCTGATCGTCGCGTAGCGCCGTGACCGACACCACCGCGGGAAAGCGGCTGCCATCCTTGCGGATGTAGGTCAGCTCGTAAATGTCCTCGATGCCGCGCGAGGCCTTGAACGCCAGCGCTTCGAAGCCCGGCGATATATAGGTTCCAAGTTCGACGCTGAGCGCTTCGGCGCGCGCGATTATCTCCAGCGGGTCGGAGATGTCGGCCGGCGTAATCTTGTTCATTACGTCCGCAGCCGCATAGCCCAGCATGCGCTCGGCACCGACGTTGAAAATCTGAATGACGCCATTCGCGTCGGTGGCGATGCTCGAGAAAATGGCGCTGTTGAAGATCGCATTCTGCAGCGCCTCTGCCTTGAGTATTACCGCTTGACGCTGGACGTTGGTAAGGTACTCCGAGGCGTCTGCGGCGGGATCGGGGGCGGCTGAAGTCTGGCGCATCTCGCCAGTCTCTTGCGTGACTGCACTATCCCTGGGTTGCGACATCGTGATGGCCTTTATTTGCTCTTGCGTATCTCGGTTCGATCGGTGCCATCTTTATGTCCTGATGAAATTGCAAATCCCGGCGCTCCTGCGAGCGCGCAATTGCGCGGAAATATATCGCCTGGCCCGGCCCCCCATCGCTCCGCAGGTTTTCCCGGGATTTCGCCGCCTTCACAGGGTGCCCCCATTCACCCGATCCGAAGGCTTGATTAGGCATTCAATTCCCCGTCTATTCGACACGCCGGCAGGAGTGCGACACAAATGCTTGAAGCGCGCTTCGAGACCCGACAATGAAGCAGGCTGGTCGGGTGGGGGCTATTTCGTTCCCGGTAAGGCCATTGGGCCTGGACTATGGGGTCGCGGCCGCGAGGCAAGAACGGCATGCTCGCCTCACAAAAGCCCTGACTTGAACCATGGAATCCTGCGGGAAACGCCACCGTCCGCTTCGTCGATACCCGCCACTCGCGGTTACCGGAAAGCCGGCCAACTCACGATTGAATTGCGACTGCTACACGCCAGGTTTTCCGGAATACCACGATCCGATTGCTGTTGGTGCCGGCTTCGTTGTTGCCCACACCCCAGATGTTCGCGGTCTTGGTGAAGCGCTGCTCGTTGATGAGTATCGCTTCGCACGCGAAACCCGCCCCGATGCCGAGCGGCACGACGTGCTCTTCCAGCCGGATCTTGCCTTTGCGCACTTCGCCGACCTCGAACGCCACCCAGCCGCCGGGTTTGGTGATTCGATAGAGCTCGGCGAAAACCGGCGCCATCCGCTTGTCCCATTCTTCCACGGTGCGCGACATGGTGATCCCCGCCGCGATCGCTTCCGCATCGAGGTCGTTGAACCAGCAGCGCAGCCAGTTGTCCTGCGCGTACTGCACCACGTCGAGAAAAGGCGGCGATGTAACCGTGAGCTGCACCGAGTTGGCGGAGATTTGAGATGTCGAATCCGCCGCGCCCGTTACGAACAACGTACTGGCGGCCGCGGCGCGCAGGCGTTGCCTCGCCTCGTCGTCGAGCCGGCCCTGTAGTTGCCGCGACTTTTTTAAAATCAGCGCGCGCGTATCGCGGTACTCGGGAGCCTGGCCGCGAGTCATATTGATCCTCAACTGGTTTTGCGCCGACGTCGCCTGATTCGGCGGCAGCGTGTAGACCGAGAAAAATCCTTTTGAGTGCCCGGTGAGCCGGTTGGTCGCGACCATGCGGATCCAGCGGTCCACCGCGTCTTCTTTGCCGGCAGCGCGCCGGCGCTGCAAGTACGCGCGCAACGCAACAATCTCGTGCAGCGTTTGTTCGTGAAAGAACATCGACAGGTCCGGTGATCGGAGCGCGTCGGCATCAAGCGCGAGCGTTGCGAGGCGCGCTTCGATCGCGTCGAGCGCTGGCAATTCCAGCCGCGGTCGCGTGAGGATCGCGCTCAGCGGATTCACGTCGTTCGCGGCGACACGCCGTCCGTGCAGCGCGGCTTCGATGGCCGTGGTGCCGCGACCGCTGAACGGATCGTAAACAATATCGCCCGGCGCGGTCAGCCGCGAGATGAAATATGCGGGCAATTGCGGCTTGAAGCACGCCCGGTACGAGACTTCGTGTATCGGCGCGGCCTGGCGTTGTTTCGCGGTCCAGAACTCACCGCTGTAGACCGCAATGTCCGCGCCTCCGCTGCGCAAGGTGCCGGCAGTATCGGCCATTGCCGCGGTGAACAGCGCCGCGGGCGAAGTCTCCGCGCGCATGCTAGCCGAGGCGCGCATCCAACGCTTCTATCCAGTGCATCACCGGCAGGCCGGTCGCAGTTTGCAGATGCGACTGGCAGCCGATATTGGCGGTGATGATGGCACTCGGTTTGCCCGAGTTCAGTGCCGCGATTTTGTTCTTCAGCAACTGCTGCGACAGCACCGGCTGCAGGATCGAATAGGTGCCGGCCGAGCCGCAGCACAAGTGCGCGTCGGGAACGGGTGTGAGATTGAAACCTATATCCGCCAGCAGCTTTTCGACCTGGCCTTTCATCTTGAGGCCGTGCTGGAGCGAGCAGGGGGGATGAAAGGCGAACTTTGCGTGAAGGGGGAGGGGCGAACGGAGAAGGGGTTTAAGGCGATCTTTCTCCGCGGCTATGATTTCGCTGATGTCCTTCATCAACGCGGACACGCGCGCGGCTTTTTCGGCGTAGGCCGGATCGCGCGCGAGCAGGTGGCCGTATTCTGCAACCATCGTGCCGCAGCCGCTTGCGGTCATCACGATAGCTTCCGCGCCCGCCTCTATATACGGCCACCACGCGTCGATGTTGCGTCGCATGTAATCGAGGCCTTCGTCCTGCGCGTTCAGGTGATACGAAACCGCGCCGCAGCAGCCGGCACGGGCGGTGCGCACGAGGGAAATGCCGAGCTTGTCGAGCACGCGCGCGGCCGCCGCATTCGTGTTCGGCGACAGGCTCGGTTGCACGCAGCCTTCGAGCACGAGCATCTTGCGTGCGTGCGACGCCACGGGCCACGCGGTTGTGCGCGTCGCCTGTGGAACTTTGCGTTTGAGCGCGCCGAACATGAACGGCCGCGCGAACTGGCCGAGTTTGAGCAGCGGTTCGAACAGCGATGCGTGCGGAATCGTGGTGCGCAATGCGCTGCGCGCCGCCGCATCGCGCGGAGTGCGGCCGACCTGTGCGTCGACGACCGCGCGGCCGATGTCGAGCAGCCGGCCGTACTGGACGCCGGACGGGCACGTCGTTTCGCAGGCGCGGCACGTGAGGCAGCGGTCGAGATGCAATTGCGTCTTGGCGGTCGCCGGCGCGCCTTCGAGCACCTGCTTCATCAGATAAATGCGGCCGCGCGGACCGTCGAGTTCGTCGCCGAGCAACTGATAGGTCGGGCAGGTTGCAGTGCAGAATCCGCAATGCACGCATTTGCGCAGGATCGCATCCGCCTCGCGGCCCTGCGGCGTGTCCTTGATGAAATCGGCGAGTTTGGTTTCCATTTACGTCAAATTCGAATCGCCACAGAGGGCGCAAAGATCACAGAGTAGTTCGCCACAGGATTTTCGATTTTCTCTGAGTGCTCTGTGTTCTCTGTGGCAGGCTTTAAAAGTTGTCATAAAGGCGGCCGGGATTGAAAATACCCGCGGGATCGAACGTGCGCTTCAGATTGCGCTCGATCGCGAGCAGCGCCGGCGGCAGCGGCTGAAATACGCCCGTTGTTTTGTCGCCGCCGCGAAACAATGTGGCATGACCGCCGCCGAATTGCGCGGCGGCGCGCACGGCGGTGGCGTCCGCGTCGGCCGCGAGCCACCGCACTGCACCGTTCCATTCGAACAATTGCGCGCCGGGCAGATTGAGCGGCGGCGTCGTGGATTTCAGCGACAAACGCCACAGCGCCTTCGCCGAGGCGAAAAACGCAGCTGTATGTTCGCGTATGTCCTGCCAGTAGCGTTGCGCGACCTCGTCGGCCAGCCGTTCGCCGCCGAGCGCTTTTGTCGCAGCCGCCACCGCGGCGGCCGCGCCGGACAGGCGGACGTGCAGCATGCCGTCGTGCCACGCGGTGGCGGACAGCGGCAGCGGCTTGCCCGCCCATTCGTTCATCGTGGCGATAGCGTCGGCGGCCGTATGCTCGAACCGCAAGGTGGCTTCGGCGACTGGTACGGGCAGCACCTTGAGCGACAGTTCGAGCATCACGCCGAGCGTTCCCATCGAACCGGCCAGCAGGCGCGACACATCGAAGCCGGCCACGTTTTTCATGACCTGGCCGCCGAAACGCAGGTCGTCGCCTTTGCCGTCGAGCATGCGCACGCCGAGCACCGCATCGCGCACGGCGCCGGCGTAAGCGCGGCGCGGGCCCGAAAGCCCCGCGGCGATGCAACCTCCCAACGTCGTGTGTGGACCGAAGTGCGGCGGCTCGAATGCAAGCATCTGGCCTTTATCGCGCAACGCCGTTTCGATTTCCGCGAGCCGGGTGCCGGCGCGCGCCGTGAGCACGAGCTCGCTCGGCTCGTAATCGATGATGCCGCGATACGCCGCAACGCTGAGCGTTTCACCGCGCGGCGCGCCGCCGTAGAAATCCTTGCTGCCGCCGCCGCGGATGCACAGCGGGCTCTTGTTGGACGCGGCGGTGCGCACGGTTTCTGCGAGTTCGTGAACGATGGTGTCCATGGCGATTGCGAATGAGCGGGCCGGCGTTCAGTCCGGGTGCTTCATGCAGTAGTCGTAGATCGCCCAGTTGGCCGAGCTGTGTCCGTGCATCGCGTGTTCGGCATTCATGCGGCCCGCGCATACCCGCTCGCGGTCGGCAGCGGCTGTTTTGGCGCCGGATTCAGGTTGCGGTTTGTCCGCGCTTGCGCAGGCGCCGCAACACGCGGCCAATGCCAGAACAATCACCGGTATTTTCAAGGCGCGGCGCCTAGAACCGCGGCAGGCCGGGAAATTTCTCATTGCCCGCATGCACGTGCATGCGTCCGTACTCCGCGCAGCGATGCAGCGTCGGCACGGCTTTGCCCGGATTCAACAGCGCGTGTTCGTCGAACGCGGCTTTGACGCCGTGGAAAGCCGTGAGCTCGAGCGGCTTGAACTGGTCGCACATCGCGTTGATTTTCTCGACGCCGACGCCGTGTTCGCCGGTGATGGTGCCGCCGACGTCGATCGACAGTTGGAGAATTTCGGCGCCGAATTGTTCCGTGCGCTGCAGTTCGCCCGGCTGGTTGGCATCGTAGAGGATCAGCGGATGCAGGTTGCCGTCGCCCGCGTGGAATACATTCATGCAGCGCAGGCCGTATTTCGCCGACAATTCGGCGATTGCGTTGAGCACGCGCGGCAGCGCTTTCTTGGGGATCGTGCCGTCCATGCAGTAGTAGTCGGGCGACACGCGGCCTGCGGCCGGGAACGCGGCTTTGCGGCCGGCCCAGAAGCGCAGGCGCTCGCCTTCGCTTGAAGAAACGCGGACTTCGGTTGCGCCACTTGCGTGCATCACTGCTTTCATGCGCCCGATTTCTTCCGCAACTTCGGCGGCGTTGCCGTCCGACTCGCACAGCAGGATCGCTGCCGCATCGAGCGGATAGCCGGCATTGACGAAAGGCTCGACCGCGCCGGTAGTGATCTTGTCCATCATTTCGAGACCGGCCGGGATGATGCCGGCGGCGATGATGTTCGCGACCGCCTGACCTGCTTTCGCCACGTCGTCGAAGGCGGCGAGTATGCATTGCGCGCATTCGGGTATCGGCAACAGCTTGACGGTGACTTCGGTGATCACTGCAAGCAGTCCTTCCGAGCCCGTCATCAGCGCGAGCACGTCGTAACCGGCCGAATCGAGACCGTCGCCGCCGATCTCGAGCAGTTCGCCCTCTATCGTGTAGGCGCGCAGCTTCAGGATGTTGTGCACGGTGAGCCCGTATTTGAGGCAATGCATGCCGCCGGAATTTTCGGCGACGTTGCCGCCGATCGAGCACGCGATCTGGCTCGACGGATCGGGCGCGTAATAAAGCCCGTACCGTGCGGCGGCCTCGGAGATCGCGAGGTTGCGCACGCCCGGTTGCAGGCGCGCGGTGCGCGCGGCGGGATCGATGTCGAGGATGCGCATGAAGCGCGCGAGCGACAGCAGCACGCCGTCGCCCGGCGGCAGCGCACCGCCTGAGAGGCCGGTGCCGGCGCCGCGCGCGACGACCGGTACACGCAGCGCATGACAGGTTTTGAGGATGCGTTGGACCTGCGCTTCGGTCTCCGGCATTGCGACTACCATCGGCAACTGGCGATAGGCCGACAATCCGTCGCATTCGTACGGTTGCACGTCTTCGCGCGCATGGAGCAACGCTTGCGCAGGCAGGAAAGCGGCGAGCGCGTCAACGACCTTGCGTTGGCGCGCGGGATCGATCTGCGGTCGGTTGACGATGGCGTTCATTAATCCAGCATAAAATTTCGTGAGTGACCGATCCATTCTAGCAAACCGCTGCGGCGGCGAGCGGTTTTGCCGTATGCGCGCCATTTCTCCGTCGGCTATACTCCTGTGAGCCGCGCGGGTCATTGCGGGCGCAGCCGCACTATCAAATCACGGGAGGTCGCGATGCGCGCATCAATTCAGGCGATTGCAATTTTGAGCGCCGTTGCCGCCGGGTTGCCCGCCTTGGCGCAGCAATATCCCGCCAGGCCTATCCGCCTGATCGTGCCGTTCGTCGCCGGCGGCTCGGCCGACGTGCTCGGCCGCGTGTACGCGCAGCGCATGACGCAGCTTTACGGTCAACAGATGGTGGTGGAGAACCGTCCCGGATCGGGCGGGCACGTCGGCGCTGAAGCGGCGGCGCGCGCGACGCCCGACGGTTACACCATCGTGTTCGGCACCATCGGCATCCACGCTGCATACATGATTTATTCGAAGCTCAACTACGATCCGGCGCGCGATCTGCAGCCGGTCGCGATGTACGCCGATGTGCCGAACGTATTGATCGTGCATCCGTCGGTGCCCGCGAAAAACGTCAGGGAGTTCATTGCCCTCGCGAAGAGTAATCCCGGACGCCTCAATTTCGGCACGGCGGGCAGCGGCTCGTCGACGCACATGTGCGGCGAGTGGTTCAAGCTCGTGACCGGCGTCAATCTCACGCACGTTCCGTACAAAGGCAGCGCGCAGGCGATGCAGGATCTGCTCGGCGGGCAGATCGAGCTGATGTTCGAAAACCTGCCGACGGGCATCGCGCAGATCAAGGCGGGCAAGGTGCGCGCGCTGGGCATGACGAGCAAAGAGCGGAGTCCGAGCATGCCGGATATCCCGACGGTTTCGGAGTCGGGCGTGCCGGGATTCGAAGCGACCGCGTGGTTCACCATTGCAGCTCCTGCCAAAGTCCCGGCCGACATCATTCGCAAGCTCAACGCCGACATGAACGCGTTTTTGAAAGCGCCGGAGATGCAGCAGCGCTGGGTCGACATGGGTGTCGTGCCGATGGGCGGCTCGCCGGCCGACGCGGAAAAGTTTTTTGTGTCGGAACGCGAGAAGTGGAACAAGGTCATCAAGGCGGCGGGTATTCGCGGCGATTGAGTGCAAAATTGTTTTCAGCCGCAGATGAACGCAGAAAAACGCAGATATTCGCGTAATCGAAATCCATTTGCGTTTATTCGCGGCATAATTGTTTTGGAAGGTTTAAATGCGTTCGAAGTCCATTTGCCGCTGTAGCGTCGTAACAGTATTGTCTGCGGTGGCGTGCTTTTGGATCTCTGCATTCGCGCAGACGTATCCGAGCAAACCGATCCGGCTGATCGTGCCTTATCCGCCAGGGGGCGGGACCGATTTCGTCGCGCGCATCGTCGCCCTGAAACTGCCCGAGGCGATCGGCCAGAACGTCGTCGTCGACAATCGCCCGGGCGCAGCAGGTCTCGTCGGCACCGAACTCGCAGCACGCGCGCCGGCCGACGGTTATACGCTGCTGCTCGTCGATTCGTCGTTGCCGATCAACGTCACGTATTACAAGAATGCCAAGTACGACGCGATCAAGGATTTCGATCCGATCACCGACGTTGCCGATACGCCGTACATGCTCGTCGTTGCGCCCAACGGCCCTTATCAAAGCGTGCGCGACGTGATCAATGCCGCGAAAGCGCAGCCGGGCAAGCTCAACTTCGGTTCGGGCGGCAACGGCAGCGGCGGCCACCTGACCGGCGAATTTTTCCAGACGCGCGCCGGCGTGAAGTTCACGCACGTTCCGTACAAAGGTCTCGGCATCGCGCTGACCGACGTGATCGCCGGCCAGATCCAGCTCGTATTCACCTCCGCGCCGCCCGCGATGGGACTCATCAAGTCGCAGCGCATCAGGGCGCTCGCGGTCGCGACCGAAAAACGCATAGTCTTCCTGCCTGACGTGCCGACCTTTGCCGAGCAGGGCGTGAAGGACCTCGTCGTGGTCAACTGGTACGGCATCGCCAGCATCGGCGGCACGCCGAAGCCGGTGCTCGACAAGCTGCACGCCGCGTTGCTGCAGGTGATCGCGCTGCCCGACGTGAAAGAGAAGTTTGCGTCCGGCGCGCTGGAACCCGCGCCGATGTCGCAGGCGGTGTTTCGCAAATTGATCGCCGACGAGCTCGCGCGGTGGTCGGCAGTGGTCAGGAATGCCGGCATCAAACCCGAGTGAGCGCATGTGAGCCGTCATTAAGTCAGGCACTCCAAGGATGTCAAAAGACGTTTGGACCGGCCGGTCGTTGTTTCTGCAACTTCTGATCGACGAAGGCATCACGCATCTGTTCGGCAATCCGGGCACCACGGAGCTCGCGATTATGGAGGCGGTGCCTGATTACCCCCAGCTGAAATACGTGCTTGGGCTGCAGGAGTCCATCGTGGTTGCGATGGCCGACGGCTACGCGCGCGCATCCAACGAGCTTACGGCCTGCAATCTGCATTGCGCACCCGGCCTCGGCAATGCGATGGGCGCGATATACAACGCGAAATTTTCCGGCTCCCCGCTGATAATCACCGCCGGGCAGTATGAAACCGGTTACGGGTTGCAGGAACCCATGCTCTACGAGCCGCTGGTTCCGATCGCCCAGCCACTGGTTAAATGGGCGGTCGAGGCGCTGCGCGTCGAAGATCTGCCGCGGATCTTTCACCGCGCCGCAAAAATCGCGCTCACGCCGCCCACCGGCCCGGTGTTTATCAGCCTGCCGGGCAATGTCCTCGACGAAGAAGCTGAACTCGACCGCGGCAGTCCCACGCGCGTAGACGCTGCTGTCAGGCCGTCGGACCCGGTCGTTGAAAAGATCGCAGCGCGCCTGCTCTCTGCGCGCAGTCCGGTAATCATCGCGGGACGGGAACTCGCGACCCATGACGCCTTCAGTGAGGCCGGCGAGCTTGCCGAACTGCTGGGAGCGGCCGTTTATCTGGAACCGGTTCCGTACAACGCACGGTTTGCCTCCGATCATCCTGCTAACATGGGCGACCTGACGCGCAATCAGAAAAGAGTGCGGGAAACGCTCGGGGAGTTCGATCTCGTCATTTGCCTCGGCGGGGATCTGCTCCGGATGTCGCCATCCA
>CAZEAX010000117.1:0-11654 GCA_964510405.1 uncultured Streptomyces sp.
ATCACCGCGACGCGATGGCCCGGATAGGGCCGCCCCATCGATCCGGGCTTCGCCGGCCACAGCGCGTGCGAATTGCCGACGATGTAATTGATCTCGGTCTGTCCGAACATTTCATTGACGGGAACGCGCAGCGAGTCGCGGCACCACGCAAACACCGTTTCGCCGAGCGCTTCGCCCGCGCTCATGATGCTGCGCAGCGCAAGAGCGTATT
Source organism: uncultured Streptomyces sp. (assembly GCA_964510405.1). Classification (GTDB taxonomy): domain Bacteria; phylum Pseudomonadota; class Gammaproteobacteria; order Burkholderiales; family SG8-41; genus PALSA-1004. The sequence continues at coordinate 212 of CAZEAX010000117.1, forward strand.
TTTCGCGCGGGGCCGCCACCGTCTTCATCATCATCTTGAGCGCGGTCGGAAACAGGAACGTGTTGGTCACCGCGTATTTCTGCATCAAATAAAATGCCTTCTCAGGATCGAAGCGGCCGCGATACCCGAGTACCGGTTGCCCGTAGTAAAGCGTCGGCAGCAGCACGTCCATCAGGCCGCCGGTCCACGCCCAGTCCGCGGGCGACCAGAACACATCGCCCGGCTGCGGAAACATGTCCTGCGAATGCTGAAAGCCCGGCAGGTTGCCGAGCAGCGAACGTTGCGCGGCGAGCGCGCCCTTCGGCGGCCCCGTCGTGCCGCTCGTGTAAATCAAAATCGCGGGATCTTCGGCGCCGGTGTCGACGCGTTCGAATCGCGGCGCCGCTTTCTCCAGCAGCTTGTCCCATGCATGGACATTGGTTTCGCGCGCGCCGCCCACGCCGATGATGTGCTTCAGGTGCGGGCAATTGCCGCGCACCTGCGCGAGGTGCGGCAGCGACGCCTCCTCGCCCAACGCGACGACCGCTTCGCTATTCTGCAGGCGATATTCGAGCGCGTCGGGACCGAACAGCACCGACAACGGCATCGCCACCGCACCCATCTGATGGCACGCGATATGCGTGATCGCGGTCTCGGGCCGCTGCGGCAGCACGATCGCGACGCGGTCGCCGCGTGCGACGCCCAGCGCGACGAGCGCATTGGAGAGCCGGTTCGCCTGCTGCTGCAAGTCCCAATACGTGTAAGCGCCGGTGCGGCCCGCGTCGTCTTCGTAATGCAGGGCGACGCGTTCACGCTCGTGCGCCCAGCGGCCGCAACATTCCCACGCGATGTTGAAGCGCGTCGGCACCTGCCAGTGAAAAGCGTCGCAGATTTCGTGGTAGCGGTCGTGACTCATAGAGTCCCTAACGTCTCCTCCGGCGCCGCGGAATCGTTTTTATGCGCGGGCTTCAATTAGAATACTGCTCTTGTTGCATTACTACAAATCAGGGACAAGCCGAATGATCAACGCAGCCATCGTCGGCCTTGGCCGCTGGGGACAAAACCTCGTCGACAGCATCCAGGGCAAAAGCGACAAGATCCGCGTCGTCGCGGGCGCCACGCGCACGGTTTCCAAAGCTGCGGACTATGCAAAGCGGCAAGGATTTCCGCTCTACGACTCGTATCGCAAGGTGCTCGCCGATCCAAAAGTCGACGCCATCATTGTCGCGACGCCGCACAGTCAGCGCGTCGAAATCATCGGCGCCGCCGCTGCCGCGGGAAAACACGTTTTCACCGAGAAACCGCTGGCGCTGAACAAGCGGGATGGCGACGCGATCATCAAGACTTGCGCAGACCGCAAGGTGACGCTTGCAGTCGGCTTTAACTGGCGCTTCCAGCCGGCGCTGCAAGAAATCAAGCGCATGCTCGCCGACGGCCGTTTGGGCAAGCTCCTGCACATCGAAGGCAATTTCTGCGGCCCCAGCGTGTATCGTTTCGGCCCGGACCACTGGCGCCTCAATCCGGAAGAAGGCCCCGCGGGCGGCATGACGGGGCGCGGCGTGCACGTCGTCGATGCGATGCTGTATCTCGCGGGAAAAATCGACACGGTGCACGCGCAAAGCCTGCGCCGCGTGCTCGATTACGGCATCGACGATACGACGTCGATGCTGCTGCGCTTTAAAAGCGGCGCCACCGGCTATCTCGGCACGTTCATCGCAACCGCCGAGACGTGGCGCATGCAGGTATTCGGCGAAAAAGGCTGGGTCGAGGTCGGCGACGTCGAGCATCTGACGACGTGGCAGATGCGCGTGTGCTATGTCGATCGCGCGAACCTGACCGCGCACCGCAAACCGCAGACCGTGTCGTTTCCGGAACTCTCCACCGAGCGCGCGGAACTCGAAAATTTCGCCGCTGCGATCAAGGCGAAAAAGCGGCTCGCCGTCGCGGGCGGCGACGAGGCGCACGGCGTGGCGGTATTGGAGGCGGTGCTCGAGTCGGCGAAATGCAACGCCACTGTCGCGCTGGCATGACGCCTGCCCGATAGCGTGAACCCGAATTACGGGTGCCCGCTATTCATTAAGAAACTTCGGGGGCGTGCGATTGAGCGACGCGCCCTCCTCGCCCTCATTACGGATCGTCTCGGCGAAGCGGATGTTCTTCTCCACTTCGTCGAGATATAAATTCTGCCCGCCGAAATGCTTGTGCGCGTAAGCGTGGCTGGCGTCGAGATCGACGTCGAGCCGCTTGCGTGCGACGTGGAAAAATTCCGGCGTTTTCATCACGAGATCCAAACCCGAAGCGTAGACGACGTGCCGGTCGCCTTCCGGCGTGCGCTTGACCGCGAGGCCGCCGATGACGAACTCGGGGTACAGGCGGTCGCGGCATTTTTCCAGGTAACAGCGGTCGGCCATCTGGGCGATGATATCGGCAGAGCCCAGCATGGTGCCGAGCAGGCGATGGACCGGCGAGGGCACGTTGATGTTGGCGACCGCGACTTCGTAGCCCGTGAAGTGGATCAACTCGGCGGCAAGATCGGCGACGTTGCCCATGCCGATTCGCGGCAGGTAATGCTGCAGAAAATGCGCCCCGCGCGACACGTGCGTAAGCGTCATCTCGGCGCCGTTCTTGTGCTCCTGGTCGGTCAATTGCCGCACGTACCCGCAATCGTGAAAGAGCGCCGTGATCACGCCGAGCCGGAACAGTGAATCGTCGATCGGTTGCACGCCGATGCGGCCGCGCTCGTAGCCGTTGATCAGGCGCGCCATCGCCAGCGTCACGTCGAGCACGTGCTGCGTGTCGTGGTAGGCCGTGTCGCAGGCGTGATAACCGGGAAACTCGCCGCGATATAGCTGGCCCATGTCGCGAAAAGCCTGGTCGAGCTGATCCGTGGGCGCGCCCTGATAAAGGTCGCGGTAGATGCGGTCAATTTCCTCGTTGACCGCAAGGGGATCCGTGGTTTTGATCTGATGGCTTACGTCATATTCGTTGCCGCGGGCAGCCATGACGTTCCCTCCGTTATTCTTGATGGTAATCGTTGTGCAATATACATGCCAATGGCACCCTCCGGGGAAGCGGCCCCAGGCGTGACTAACGTCACAAAAAGGCGGTCACCGCCGACCAACCGGCCCGGTGGATGCTGGAATTCGCAACACCCGGCTGACGGGCATACGACAAAGCGGCAGTCCGGCCTTTGGGCGCGGTCAGGCCCGCCGTGTGAACTCTTCCACGGTCTGGTCGACACGCTGGAAGACGGCGCCGTTGTCTTTCAATTTGCGGATCAGCTGTTCGAGCATCATGATGCGATGGCCGCGGCCGCTGATGAAGGGATGACAGGTGAACGTCAGCACGCCCCATTTCACCGCTTTCTGCATGTACACGAAATCGGCCACCCAGTTCTCCAGCACCAGCCCCGCGTTCATGAGCCCGGGCCGGATCGCATTGCCGGTGCGCATGTATTCGAAGTGCGGCGCGTCGTCGGTCGTCCAGCTGATCGGCATCTCGACGAGCTTCGACACTGCACCGAACTTCGCCGGCTGCTCCAATTCCATGACGTCGCCCGCGCGCGCGTAATACGGCACGTAATCGTTGCCCATCATGCTCGAGTCGTAAGTGAAGCCGTGCTTGAGAAACAATTCGACCGAATGGGGGCTCAAGTCCCAACCCGGCGACCGGTAGCCTCGCGCGTATTCGCCGGCAATCCGCTTGATTGCTTCGTTGCCGCGCACGAGTTCGGCTTCCTCTTCCGCACGCGACAATGCCACCGGAGAAATATGCCGCCAGCCGTGATGCGCGATTTCGTGGCCGTGGTCGACGACGGCCTGCACGGCGGCGGGAAAAGTCTCTATCGTGTGCCCGGGCACGTACCAACTCGATTTGATCCGGTACTTCCTGAGCAACGCGAGCAGCCGCGGCGCGCCCACGCGCGGCCCGAACTCGCCGCGCGAAACGGGCGTTGGCGTCGCGGCGCCGCGCGCGACAAAGCCGGAAATCCCGTCGAAATCGAACGTCAGACAGACAATGTGCTTGGGCAAGGCGCGCTCGCAGAAAATTTGCGGTCGATTATAACAGCGCGTTTGCGCGCGCCCGCCGAGCGCGCGGCGCGCCGATTCGCTATCATGCAGCTTCCCCGCCCACACCATAGAACAGCGCAACCCATCATGACCGAACACCTCGTCCAGAACTGGCACGTGCGCAAGCCGCTCGCGCGCTCGCGCAGCGGCATCGTCGCCACGCAAAACCGGATCGCCGGCGAGGCCGGCATCAAGATTCTCAACGCGGGCGGCAATGCAGTCGATGCGGCGGTCGCCACCGGGCTCGCACTCGCGACCGTCGAGCCGTGGAACAGCGGCTTGGGCGGCGTCGGCTTCATGCTCGTCTATCTCGCGAAAGAGAAAAAAGTCCACGTCGTCGATTTCGGGCCGATTTCGCCGCACCGGTTGAACCCCGCCGACTTCCCGCTGACCGGCGGCTTTACCACGGACCTTTTCACGTGGCCGACCGTCAAGGACGACCGCAACGTGCACGGACCGAATTCCATCGCGGTGCCGGGGCATGTCGACGGCCTTGCAACCGCGCTCGCGAAATTCGGCAGCAAGTCGTTCGCCGACGTCATCGCACCCGCCATCGAACTGGCGGACCAGGGCATCGCGATGGATTGGTACCTGACATTGAAAGTCGCGACGATGGCGAAAGAGCTCGCGCGGTATCCGAGCACGCGCGACGTCTGGCTGCCCGGCGGCTATCCGCCGGTTACCCCGGCGGGCAATCCGCTCGGCCGTCTCAAGCTCAAGGGGCTTGCCGACACGCTGCGCAAGCTGCAGCGCAACGGTCCGCGCGATTACTACGAAGGCGAAGTTGCGAAACTGATCGTCAGCGACATCGCTGCGCTCGGCGGCATCATCGACGCGCACGATCTGAAAAATTTTCACGCGCGCATCGTGGCGCCGCTGGAAATCGACTATCGCGGCGCGCGCATCGCTTTCGCCGGCGGTCTCACCGCGGGCCCGACGATGGCGCGCGTGCTGGGCGCGCTGGAAAATCACAAATTCACCGGCGGCAAGCCGGGGGCGGGCGCGTTCGTCGCCTATGCGCAGGCATTGCGCGACGCCTACGCCGACCGGCTCGCCAGCATGGGCGAAACCGACGACAGCAGGAACCCCGGCTGCACGACGCATTTCAGCGTGATCGACCGCGACGGCAACATGGTCGCGCATACGCAGACGCTGTTGTCGGTGTTCGGCAGCCGCGTGGTGCTGCCTACCACCGGCATATTGATGAACAACGGAATCATGTGGTTCGACCCGCGTCCCGAGTCGCCGAATTATTTCGCGCCGGGCAAGCGGCCGCTGACCAATATGTGCCCGTTGATCGCGCGGCGCGGCGACCACGGCTGGTTTGCGCTCGGCGCGTCAGGCGGGCGCAAGATCATGCCGTCGGTGATGCAAATCTCGTCGTTCCTGATCGATCACGGCATGACGCTCGAAGACGCTTTCCATCAGCCGCGCATCGATGCGAGCGGCGGCGACACGGTCGGCGTGGATCCACGCCAGCCGCCGGACGTGCAAAAGGCGCTCGCCGCGAAATTCCCCGTCAACCTCACCGAGCTTGTCGTCTATCCGACCAACTTCGCCTGCCCCAGCGCCGTGTTGCGCGATCCGGCGACCGGCGAACATCAGGGAATCACGGACGTGTTGTCGCCATGGTCCGGCGCCGTGGCGCAGACGTGAGTGTACGCGCCGGTCTCATATTGGGCGTGCTGGCACCGGCGTGCGCGTATGCGGCCGAACCTGCCGCCAGCTACCCGTCAAAACCCATCCATTACATCGTGCCATTCGCACCCGGCGGCCCCACCGACATCATGTCGCGCGCCATCGGCGAAAAAGTCGGCGTCGCCTGGGGCCAGCAGGTCGTCGTCGACAACCGTAGCGGCGCCGGCGGCAATATCGGCACCGAGACCGTTGCCCGATCCGCGCCGGACGGCTATACGCTGATGATAGGGCACGTCGGCACGCATGCGATCAACGTGAGCCTCTATCCGCAGGTCAATTTCGACCCCGTCAGAGACTTCACCCCGATCACGCTCATCGCCACCTATCCGCTGGCGCTCGTGATCTATCCGGGCGTCGCAGCCAAATCCGTGCAGGAGCTGATCGCGCTGGCAAAGGCGAAACCCGGATCGATCAACCTCGCCTCCGCCGGCAGCGGCGGACCGACTCATCTCGCGGGCGAGGTGCTGAAGAACCTCGCCCGCATCGACATCGTGCATATCCCGTACAAAGGCAATGCCGCGGCGCTGACTGCGCTCGTCGCGGGCGAAGCGCACATGATGTTCAGCAATTTGCTGACATCCATGCCGCACGTGAGAAACGGCCGGCTGCGCGTGTTGGCGGTATCCACAGCGAGGCGCTCGCCGCAAATGCCCGAGTTGCCGACGATCGCCGAGTCCGGTGTGCCGGGCTACGACGTCACGCCGTGGTACGGAATCCTCGGCCCGGCGCGCCTCCCCCCAGCCATCGTCGCAAAATGGAACAGCGAAGTTGCGCGCATCGTGATACTTCCCGAGATGAAAGAGCGTTTCGTCGCGCAGGGGGTGGATCTCGCATCCAGCACGCCCGAAGCGTTCGCGGACCTGATCAGGACCGAGGTCCCGCGCTGGCGCAAGATCGTCCGCGAATCCGGCGCGCGCGCCGATTGATCCTGCGCCACGCCCCTGATTCTGCGGCGTTTTCAGCTTTAACGCCCGTAGCGCGTACAGCCTATTGCCAATGTCATATTGCGTCCGGCGGCGCAATGGTGGATGCTGTCGCCAGTCGATACCTAGAACGAGCGGCACGTTCCGTGTGGCCGACCAGGGTAATACCATGGCGCGCGCCCTCCGCTCCGGCGCAATTACTCCTCCTCACATGCCCGGAGCTTGACCCGTGAGGCCTCATGGCCGCACGGGTATTTTTTCCCCGCGACCTTTTTAAAAGCGATCGACCCGGAACGGCGCGATGTCGATGTTCGGCGTGCGCCCCGCGACGAGATCGGCGATGATGCGCCCCGTCGGCGCGCTGCCGACGAGGCCGATGTGACCATGACCGAAGGCGTAATAGGTATTCGCGTATTTCGTCGCGCGACCGATCACGGGGCGCGAATCCGGCATCGACGGCCGCCGGCCCATCCAGCGCGTGGTCTCGACGTCGCGAACCTGCGGAAACATATGCTTCATGTGATGCACCAGCACGTCGGCGCGTCCATAATCAGGCTCGGCATCGATGCCTGCGAACTCAGTCTGCCCCGCGATGCGGGTGCCCATCTCCATCGGCGTGACGAACAACTTGTTCTGCGCCGAACACACCGGCATCGGCAGTTCGAGCCCGGGATCGGAGAACGTCACGTGATAGCCGCGCTCGGCCTCGAGCGGCACGGCATCACCGAGCTTCGCGCTGAATTTTCCCGAATGCACGCCGGCGCACAACACGAGCGTGTCGACTTCCATGCGTCCCGCGTCGGTCAGCAGTGCCTGCGGCCCGTTCGGCCCGAGTTCGATGTCGAGCACGTCACGCCGCAGGATCACGCCGCCGTCTTTCTGGAACTGCTGCGCGAGCGTTTTGGTCAGGCGCTCGGGATTGGTCACGTAGCCCTGCTCCGGCAGGTAGACACCACGCTCGTAGTTGCGGGCAAGCGCGGGCACCAGCTTCGCGATGCCGGCGGCGTCGATCTCGTTGCAGATGACGCCGCGATCGCGCCGCAGTTTCCACGCCAGCGCATCTTTCCGATACGCGGCATCGGTATCGTACACAACGATGTAGCCGGTCTTGCGGATGATGTCGCTGCAGCCGGCATGTTGCGCGAGCGGCCCGTGCGCATCGAAAGTCTGGCTTAAGAGGCTGATCAAAGCGTCCGCGGTCTTTTCGACGTTCCGCTGGCCGGTGCTGGTGACGAAGCGGAACAACCACGGCAGCGCCTGCGGAAAATACGACCAGCGAACTTTGAGCGGCCCCAGCGGATCGGCGAGATAGCCGGGCACTTTCTTCAATATACCCGGCATCGCGATCGGCACGCACGATCCCGGCGACAGTATTCCCGCGTTGCCGAACGACGTGTACTCGCCGGGCGGCAGCTTGTCGACGACGGTCACGTCGTGGCCGTCGCGGCGCAGGTAAGCCGCGGTTGCGATGCCGACGATGCCGGCGCCGATGATGGTGATTTTTTTCATGGTGGGTGCGATCCGGGAGATGACGACCTAAGCGAGTCGCAATTATGGCAAAATTCACGTCACATGTTCTGCATTTCTCCCTCGCACCCCGCCGCTCCCCGCTCCTGATGCCTCATTACGACAGCATAGTCATCGGCGGCGGCCTCGTCGGCTCGGCGGTCGCCTACGGCCTCGCGCGCCGCGGGTTGAAAGTCGCGCTGCTCGACGAAGGCGACGTTGCGTTCCGCGCCTCGCGCGGCAACTTCGGTCTCGTGTGGGTGCAAAGCAAGGGCCTGGGCGTGCCCGAGTACCAGCGCTGGACGCGCCAGTCGTCGGTGCTGTGGGACGATTTCGCCGTCGAACTCAAAAGCGAAAGCGGCATCGATTGCCAGCACGAACATCGCGGCGGCGTTCACATCTGCATCACCGAACAGGATTTCGCCGAGCGCAGGAAATACATGGAGCAACTGCATCTCGAGTCCGGCGAAACGCGCTTCGAGTACGAAATGCTCGATCACGCGCAGCTGAAGAAACTCATGCCCGAGATCGGCCCCGAGGTCGCGGGCGCGAGTTATACGCCGTACGACGGCGCGGCCAACCCGCTATATCTGCTGCGCAGCCTGCACTCGGCGTTCCTCAAACGCGGCGGCGAATATTTTCCGCACAGCAAAGTCACCGCATTGAAAGCGGCGCCGCACGATTTCACAGTCACCGCCGGCGGCGCTACCTTCAACGCGCCCAGGCTGGTGCTCGCGGCGGGCCTCGGCAACAAGCCGCTTGGCGCGCTCGTCGGCCTCAACGTGCCGGTGGAACCGGTCAAAGGCCAGATCTTCGTCACCGAGCGCGTAAGGCCGATCCTGAGCATGCTGACGATCTGGGTGCGCCAGATGGCCGAAGGCGGCCTGCTGATCGGCGAATCGCGCGAAGAAGCCGGGTTCAACGACGCAACGACGCCGGATGTCCAGCAGTTCCTCGCGGCGCGCGCGATCAAAATGTTCCCCTTCCTGCGCGACGTGCGCATCGTGCGCCACTGGGGCGCGCTGCGCGTAATGGCGCCCGACGGTCTGCCGATCTACGAACAATCAGCCGAATACCCAGGCGCGTTCGTCGCCACCTGCCACAGCGGCGTCACGCTCGCCGCCGCGCATGCGTTGCGGTATGCCGAATTCGTCGCCAACGGCGCGCTGCCGGCGGAAGTCGCGCGGTTCTCCAACCGGAGGTTCGGTGTACCGACGCCTGCCTGACGCCGGCGGCGCCACCGTCGCGGTAACAATCAACGGCAAACCGTTCGGCGCGCCCGCCGGCGCCAGCGTGGCCGCGGCGGTACTGCTCGCCGGCGAAACAGTGACGCGCACGACTCCCGTCTCGAACTCGCCGCGCGCGCCCTACTGCATGATGGGCGTCTGCTTCGAATGCCTGATGGAAATCGACGGCGTGCCGAACCAGCAGGCTTGCCTCATTCCAGTCGCGGCGGGCATGCGCATCAATCGCCAGCTTGGCAAAGTCGAAATCAAGATATGAGCGCCGCATTCGATCTCGCGATCGTCGGCGCCGGGCCGGCCGGCATGGCGGCAGCCGTCGCGGCGCGCAGCCACGGACTTACAGTTGCCGTGTTCGACGAAAACGCCGCGCCCGGCGGCCAGATCTACCGCGGCATTGAATCGCTCATCGCCGAACGCATTTCGCATCTGCGCATCCTCGGCCCCGAGTACGCCGCCGGACTCGATCTCGTGAAGCGGTTTCGCGCAAGCGGCGCGCACTACGAGCCGCTGGCCCAGGTCTGGCAGATCGACGCGGAACGCAACCTCTACGTGCGCACGCCCGCTGGCGCGCGGCGGGTCGCGGCGCGCCAGGTGCTGCTGGCGGCCGGGGCGATGGAACGCGCGGTGCCGGTGCCGGGCTGGACGCTGCCGCGCGTGATGACGTGCGGAGCGGCGCAAACGCTGCTGAAAAGCGCCGCGCTGGTGCCGCGAGGACGCATCGTGCTGGCCGGTTCCGGGCCGCTGCTGCTGCTGATCGCGTCGCAATTCCTGCGCGCCGGCGTAAAACCCGCCGCAGTGCTGGAGACGCGCACGCATGCGTGGCGTGCGTTGCCGCACCTGTGGCAATTTGCGATGGCGCCGGACTATTTCGCCAAGGGACTCGCGCTGATCGGCGCGCTGCGGCGCGCGGGCGTGTCTTACCGGCGCGGCGTCAGCGAATTGCGCATTACCGGCGATGACCATGCGGAAGGCGTCGAGTACTGCTGGCGCGGCGCCGCGTACCGCGAAGCGGTCGATCTCGTGCTCCTGCATCAGGGCGTGGTGCCGAACGGCAATCTCGCGTGGTCGCTGCGCTGCGCGCATGAATGGCATGACGCGCAGAGCTCGTTCCGGCCGGTACTCGACGCGTGGGGCAATACCAGTGTGGCTGGCGTGATGGTCGCCGGCGATGGCGGCGGGATAGTCGGCGCGCGCGGCGCCGAATGCACCGGGCAGCTCGCCGGCCTTGCGGCTGCGCGCGAAGCGGGCCGCATTAACGCCGCCGAATGCGATGACCGCGCGGCGCCGGTCCGGCGCGAATTGAAAACGCATCTCGCGGTGCGCCCGTTCCTTGATGCGCTGTACCGTCCGCCACAGGAAATGATTGCGCCGCGCGCGCCGGAAACCATCGTCTGCCGCTGCGAGGAAATCCGCGCCGGCGAAATTCGTAAAATAGTCACCGAACAAAGCTGCCCCGGCCCCAACCAGATGAAATCGTTCACGCGCTGCGGCATGGGCCCGTGCCAGGGCCGCTTGTGCGGACTCACGGTGGTCGAATTGATCGCCGAGTGCCGTGGCATATCGCCGGGCGAAGTTGGTTACTACCGCATCCGTTCGCCGGTGAAACCGGTGACGCTCGGCGAAATCGCTAACCTCGACGCCTGAGTACTGCGAGCGCGGGCGCCGGAATCACAGTATCTGAACAGGAGAAGCAAGCATGGACGGATGGCGCGCGAGATTGGGTTTTCTCATCCCCCCCGGAACACCTACGATCGAACGCGAGATGTACAAGCTCGCGCCCGACGGCGTGTCGGTGCATTTCGCGCGCATGGTGGCGCGCGGCCCGGTCGGCACGCTGGAGAACTTGAAGAGCCGCGCGGCGAGCCATCTTGAGCACATGGATGCAACGGTCGAGATGCTGGCGAGCGTCGAGCCCGACGTCATCTGCCTCGGGCACACAGCCACCAGCTACGCGCTCGGCAAGGACGGCGAAGAGAAGCTGACGAGTCATCTTGAGGCGATGACGAAAATTCCGTTCATCTCC
>CAZEAX010000118.1:0-11589 GCA_964510405.1 uncultured Streptomyces sp.
GTAACTGCCGCCGAATACGCTGCCGCTCAGCGTCGGTTCGGGCGGGCCGTCGGCCGTGAAGTGCTGTATCACGCCGCCCGACGCATTGCCGTAAAGGCTGGAGAACGGGCCGCGCATGACTTCAATGCGCTCCGCGGAATTGAGGTCGAAACTCGCCGCCTGCGCCGAGCCGTCGGGCAGCGTCGCGGGTATGCCGTCGGCGATGAGCCGGATGCCGCGCACGCCGAACGCCGAGCGCGCGCCGAAGCCGCGCGACGAAATCTGCAGATCCTGCGCGTAGTTCTGGCGGTTCAGGATCGAAATGCCGGGCACGCGGTTGAGCGACTCGGAGATGTTGACCTGCAGGCGGTCTTCGCGAATCACGCTTTTGTCGACGCTGTCGATCGCGACGGGCAGATCGAAGCTGTCGCGTTCGCTGCGCGTCGCGCTCGTCACGACCTCGGGCAGCAGCACCGGGGCAGGCGCGGGTTTTGATTCCTGCGCGCACGCATCATGCGCCAGCGACGCTACGGCGCAACCGGTCAGCAGGTATAACGATGCGGTCAGTTTCATCTTGTATTACGACGTCGCGCGGCTTAACGGATGCCCGCAAGATAATTCGCCAGCGTGTCGATGTCGGCATCGGACAGCGGTTGCGCGGCCGAGCTCATCTGACCGTCCATGTCGAAGCGGGTCTGCGCCTTGAAGCCGCGCAATTGCGTCTTGAGATACTCGCGCTGCTGCCCCGCCAGCCGCGGGATATGCTGTTGTCCCATCAACGATGCGCCATGACATTGCACGCAATTGAATTGTTGGGCGAGACGCACGCCGGCTTCCGTATTGGCCGCGTCGGCCGGCGCGGCGGCCGACGTCAATTTCTGCGCCGCGAAATACGCGGCGATATTGTTCAGATCGGTGTTGGTGAGATTCGCCGCGAACGGTGACATCTGCGCATCTTTGCGGCGGCCCTCGCGAAACATCACGAGCTGGGTCGCGACAAACTGCGCCGGCTGGCCGGCGAGCGAGGGCACGGCCGGATTGGCCGAGACGCCGTCCGGTCCGTGACACCCGACGCACACCTGCGCCTTTTGCATGCCGGCGGTCGCATCCGCGGCGACCGCGGCGCACGGCAGCGCCGCGGCGAGCATTGCCGACACCGCCGCGCGCGCGCGTAAACTCAACCCGCTGCTCACTTCTTGTAGCTGATCCGGTAGATGATTCCGTTGTAATCGTCGGACACCAGCAGCGCGCCGTCACGCATCAGCATCACGTCGACCGGGCGGCCCCACATCGGGGGATCCGCTTTTTCGTCGGTGAGAAAGCCGGTGAGGAACGGCGTCATCGTCAGGCCGCCCTTGTCGTCGAGAACTACGCGCATCACGTTGTAACCCTGCTTGGTGGTGCGGTTCCACGAGCCGTGCATCGCGATGAAAATATTGCCCTGGTATTCCGCCGGAAACATCTTGCCGGTGTAGAAGCGCATGCCGAGCGGCGCGATGTGCGGGCCCAGCTTCAACGCGGGCGCGTCGAATTCCTTGCACGAGCGGCCCTTGCCGTATTCCGGATCGAGGAAGTCGCCCTGGTGGCAGAACGGATAGCCGAAATTCATGCTCTTGTGGGAGACGCGATTGAGCGTGTCGTTGGGCATGTCGTCGCTGATCCAGTCGCGGCCATGATTGGTGAACCACAGTTGCCTGGTTTTCGGATTCCAGTCGAAGCCGACCGAGTTGCGCACGCCTTGCGCAACTCTTTCCATGGTGCCGGTTTTCGGGTCGACGCGGTTGATCGACGCCTGCGTGTAATTGGGCAGCACGATATTGCCCGGCGCGCCGATGTTGAAATACAGTTTGCCGTCGGGACCCATGGCGAGGAATTTCCAGAAATGGCCGGGCTGCTGCGATGGATCGAGGTTGTCGATCACGACTTTGGCCTCGGGCGGATTGTCGAGCCGGTCTTCGATGCCGTCATAGCGCGTGATGCGGTTGCGCTCGGCCACGTAGAGCGTGCCTTTGCTGAACGCCACGCCATTGGGTGAATTCAGGCCTTTGAGGATTTTTTTGACTTCGCGCTTGCCGCCGCGGTCGACGATTGCATAAACGTCGGAGAGATTGCGGTTGCCGACGAACACGGTGCCCTTGTCGCCGAGCGCGAGCGAACGCGCTTCCGGCACACCGTCCACCCACACTTCGATTTTGAAGCCCGGCGGCAGCTTCAACTTGTCGAGCGGCAATTCGCTCGCCGCACGGCCCGTGAGCAGCGGTGCAATCGGATGCAGGGTGGAAGTCCCCTGTTCCGCGGAGCGGCCCTGCTGCCAGGACGGCGGCGCGGCGGGTGCCGCGGCAGGCGGCGTCTGCGTCCATGCGTTTGCGATGAGCAGCCAGCCGGCGATTGCCCCCGCCGCGTGTGCCAGCCTGAATCCGGGTTGCCTCCAAGCGTTGGAAATTTTCATGGTCCTCCCTCCGTGTGAACAGCGAATCGATATTATCGACGCCGGTCGCGCTTGTCGCCAAGAGGGCGCGCGTTTTCCCGGCGCTGCGCGAACTAGTGTAGCACTCCTGCCCGTCGCTCAATGCGGACGATGAAGGCCCGCCCGCCGGGTGCAGGCGGGCGGGCGGAATCGGGGAACTGTCTATTTCAACTCGCTTTTCACGCCCCGGGAGTCCCGTTTCGCGCCGATGCGCTGGTGTACAATTCCCGCACCGGCAAAAGCGCAACATTTCACCAAGATACGCCGGGATCCGCAGGAAATTCTTCCGGATGAGCAGCGGGGCATAGGTCGATGAAGGTAGTCTGGATTGTGCCGCGACAGGCGTTGAAATCCCGTGCCGGCGGCTTGAACTCGGACCTCGCCAGCATCCGCTATCGCGCGATCATTCCGATGCAAGGCCTGATCGCGCGCGGGCACGACGCATCGGTGGTCGGGCTCGATCGCGATGGTGTCGATGACGTGCGCAGACATATTGCGGACGCCGACCGGCTCGTGTTCATCAAGAATTACACCGATCCCGTCTGCAGCGAAACAGTACTCGAAGAGCAGCGCGCGCGCGGCATAAAAACATGGTTCGACCTTACCGATGACCGTTTCCAGGGAGAGGCAAGCGAGCATCTGCACCGCATGGTTCTCGCGGCTGAAAACGTCGTCACCGTGTCTTCCACGCTGCGGCAGACCATCCTGCAGCATACCGGCAAGGACTCCGCCATCGTGGGCGATCCCTACGAAGGCCCGCGCGGAACGCCGAGATGGTCGCCGGATGGCGTGCGCCTGAAGGCGCTGTGGTTCGGTCACGGATGGAATATCCAGGGCTTGATGAAAGCGCTGCCTCAGCTTGCGGAGGCCGGCAGGCAATTTCCGATGGATCTGCGCATCGTGACCGCGGGGGTCGAGGGCATCGAGCGTTACTGCGAGAAATTCAACCGCAATTCCGCGGCCGCGCTGGCGCTGCATTATGCAAGCTGGTCGAGCGAAGAAACCTGGCGTTCGCTGGCGGCGACCGATATCGTGCTCATTCCCGCTTTGCCGGATGAGCAATGGACGCTGGCCAAAAGCCCCAACCGGATTATCGAGGCGCTGTGGTCCGGACGTTTTGTGGCTGCTCACCCGATCCCGTCGTACCTGGAATTCAGGGATAGCGCATGGATAGGCGCCGATCTTGCCGAAGGCATCGCGTGGGTAATGCATAACCAGGAGTCCATAGTCGGGCGCATTGCCGCCGCGCAAGATCACATCGCGGCGGCGTATTCTCCGGCAAGCATTGCAGCGCAATGGGAGCAGATACTTGAAAAGACTTAACCTCGGCTGCGGCGACAAGATACTTCCCGGCTACATCAACGTGGACGTGGCCGAGAGCCGGCTCGACATGAAGCCCGACGTGCTCTGCGATTTGCACAAGCTGACGCCGTTCGAGGACGATAGCGTCGACAAGATATTGTCCGTTCACGTGGTCGAGCATTTCTGGCGCTGGGAAGTCGTCGCCGTGCTCAAGGAGTGGGTGCGGGTGCTCAAGCCCGGCGGCGTGATGGTGCTCGAGTGTCCGAACCTGCTGTCGGCGTGCCGGGAACTGCTGCAGAACCCGGACGTCGCCACGGGCGCCGGCCAGGAGGGGCAACGCACGATGTGGGTTTTTTACGGCGACCCGGCGTGGCAGGACCCGCTGATGATCCATCGCTGGGGCTATTCGCCGCAAAGCCTGGGCCAGGTCATGCACGAAGCGGGTCTCGTGAACATCCGGCAGGAGCCCGCCCAATTCAAGCTGCGCGAGCCGCGCGATATGCGCGTCGTCGGCGAAAAGCCCCTGCAGGGATAGGAGAGAGCCCGGCTTGGAGCTTCGATTCTGTGATGTGACGCAATGGTTGTCGCTCGCCGACCGGCGTATTCCGTGCGACCTTGTGCCTTACCAGGTACGGGACGCGGCCGATCATGTCGTCACGATAGTGCCTTTCATGACCGAATGCCGGAACCTGGTCATCCTCGGCGGAGACTGGCTCCCGGTTCGGGAAGGCGGCATCATGCTGCTCGAACAGATGGTGCACACCCCGGGCCTCTATCCCGATAAAGCGAAGAACATCCGATCACACGAGGGCAAGTGGTTTGCGAATATCGGGACGATTACGGAATGCCCGGAAGACGCAATACTGATAGGCGCGGACGGCAACTATTACCATTGGTTGATTATTTATCTGCCGCGTCTGCTGCTGGCGAGAAAATATGCCGATATCAGCAATCTGCGCATCGTTGTGAACAAGTCTCTGAAATCCTTCGAGCGCGAAACCCTTGCGCTGCTTGGCGTGGATGGGCAGCTTCTGCCGGTCGGAGATGACGAAGTTATCCGCCCCCGCGCAACGCTGGTGCCATCGTTGCTGGTGTCGAATACGGTGGTCCATCCTGTGGTGCCGCAGCTGTTGCAGGACGCTTTTCCGCGACGGCGAATTTCGTCCTGCAAGCGTGTTTATCTGAGTCGTCAGGATGCGCGGACGCGCCAGTTGACGAATGAGGCCGAGTTGACGGCCTTGCTGGGGCGGTACGGATTCGAACGGCACGTGCCGGCATCGCTCTCTTTTCAGGAGCAGATCGATCTTTGTTACGGCGCCGAAGCGTTGGTCGCGGTGCACGGGGCCGCGATGACCAACCTGATTTTCTGTCCGCCAGCCGCCCAGGTATTCGAGATATACACGCCGCACCACCAGTCGACCTTCATGTACATGCTGTCCCGCCTCAGCAAGCGGAAGCATCATTTCGTGCCGGCGCGCAATGCCATGTTCGGCAAAGACGGCCACCCGCTGCACGGCAACTGGGAGGTCGACCTCGATGCGATGGAGGCCGCTCTAAAGTCGAACTTGAAATAACTGCCGCCGCGCGCCGGCGTCAATACGACTACCCGGGGCTTGTCACACATTAGAGTCGGCAGACATCAGCGATCGCTGAGAACGTCGGCCGGGAGATTGAAGCGTTGACGGCGCGAGGCGGGGAACCTACCATGCTGTACATCTTCAAGAGGCGGCATTAATGTTAGGCACTCTTAGTGACAGAGGCTCGCGGTTTCAACTGCACCGGGTGCAACGCCGCACCGCGCCGACCAGGTGATTTTCCGGTCCTTTATCCGATCTGTCTTCGCGAGCCGGCGTCGCATAGCCGATCTCACTCCGCCAGAGCGGGTCCACGCGCCCCAAAACTCGCCGGCGAGTGCCGCAATCCGCGTGACTGGCTCCGGGAACGGGAACGACTGGCGCGCCAAGCCGCGCTATGACATCGACAGGGTCGCCGTGTTCAAACAACTGGACGACCCCACTCGCCCGCTGCGTTTCGCCGAGCTCAACCTGGACGGCTGTATCGTGCGGTATTGCATTTCGTCGCCGTCGAGCGAATGGCGCGTGCAAACCTTGTTCACCAAAGAGCCGGGGACGATCGATTGGATCCACTCGTTTAACCCCGGCGAAACTTTCGTCGACGTCGGCGCGAACGTCGGCATGTACAGCATTTATGCGGGGGTCGTGGCGGGCGCGCGCGTTTTCGCATTCGAGCCTGAATCGCAGAATTACGCCGAGCTGTGCCGCAGCATTTTTTTCAACGAAGGTACGCGTAAAAATATTGTCGCGTGGTGCGCCGCCGTCAGCGACGAGCCGGTCGAAATCTCGCGATTGCTGGTCCGGGACCTCCACACAGGCTACTCGTTTCACGATTTCGGCGAGCCGAGCCGCGACTACTCTCCTGCGGAGCGGTTCGCGCAGGGCAGCGTGGCATTTTCCCTGGACCATCTCGTGGTCTCCGGCGCGATTCCCGAACCCGACCACGTCAAGATCGATGTCGACGGCCATGAAGACAAGGTAGTGCGGGGTATGCGCGGGTTGCTCGGGCGACGCGTGATGCGCACGGTGCTGATCGAAGCGGACCCTTCTCTTGCCGGCACGCGCGGCATCACCGAGCAGATGTTGGGAGATGGCTGGGTAGTCAATCCGGATCAGGTGCGGTTCTCGCGCGACGGGCTGCGGCCGGCGGAACCCGTCATGGCCGAGGTCGCCGCGGGTACTTTTGCCGGGAACATCATTTTCGGACGCAGGCCCGACGATGTTGCGTTCGCCACGACGGCGCTCGGCCGCTATTCGCCGTCCGAACTCGAGCGCATGACTCTTCCGGCATGATCGAGCTCAACGCGAACGTACCCGATCATTTCCTCGTGCTCGAGCGCAAGGAAACTTTCGGTGACTATGCCCGGGCGTACGGGGACGCACTCGCGGAGCATTACGAAAACCGCGGCGTGATCGTTGTGCCGTTCATGCCGATCACTTTCGATCGCGCTCTTTTCCAATCGCTTGCGTTTCCAATGCAATGGAAGAAGATCGGCACCCAGAACGGCATCGAGGAGTCCGTTTTCGTTCGGGATGGCAGCAATCTCACCGACCGGCAGGACCACCCGTTTCGCCGGCTTGAAATGGGCACGGAATGGGCGTCTTACCTGCAGTCCCAGGTCGCCAGTTTCAATTGGCAGTTGCGCCGCGGTCTGCACTTGCTCTTTCCGGCCTACCTCTCCCTGCAGGATGTCAACATTACGTGGCGGTTGACCGAGACCGTTGAGGAAGGCATGCACCTGGACGTATTTGACGGAGGCGCGCCGACGAACGCGGGCGCCAAGCTGGCGCATCGCGTAAAGATCTTCATCAATATCGACAGCGAACCGCGGCGCTGGCGCACGTCTTTCGACCTGCCCGGCGTGCTCGACAAATGCCGCGGGCAATTGCCGGCGGAAATGCCGGACGACGTGAACGTGGTGAACGACGTGATAGACAAGGTCGGCGTGCTGAAGAACCTGCCGTACCATAACCTTGCTTATCCGACCATGTCGGCGGTTATCTGCAACGGCGAGGCAGTAGCGCACGAAGTAGTCTACGGCCAGCGCACGGTGGGGGCGGAGTTCATGTGTTACCAGCAAGACATGCTCGATCCAAAGAAGCACACGCATCATTGCATCCGGCAATGGCTCGAGCAACGCGGATACAAAATCGACGCGGACGCAGCAGCAGTGGCAAAGCGTTACGCGCAGATGAAAGGCAGCTACGCGCTCATACAGGAAGCGCGGCTGGGCCGGTGAGAATAAGGCCGCTGACACGCGCTATGGCGTGAGCGGACGCGACGACGTGTCACCGTTGGACGATATACCGCGGTCGGCGCCGTCAATGTGAACCAAGCGAGTTTCCGGTGCTGCCGGCAGCTTCACATTTCGGACGCTGCGTTCGTTTAGCGGTTGACTCGCGTTTCCACTTGGGCACTCGGAGTAATGCCAGCAAGCTCTCGCCCGATTGAGGCACTGTCCGGGAATAGCGTAAAATTCGCCTGACAGGCGGGTGTAGTTCAATGGCAGAACGGCAGCTTCCCAAGCTGCATACGAGGGTTCGATTCCCTTCACCCGCTCCATCCGGATTTGCGCGCGTCACTTACCATGAGAGGTTGCGCCATGAACAAAATCGTTAAATTCGTTGTAGTGCCGCTGGCCGCTCTCATTGTCGTCGTCGGCGCCATCGGCGCGTATATCGCAGCGACCTTCGATCCCAACCAGTACAAAGGCCGGATCGTGCAGGCGGTGAAGGACAAAACCAAGCGCACGCTGAAGCTCGACGGCGATATCAAGCTGTCGCTGTTTCCGAGCATCGGCGCGACTCTCGGCAAGGCGTCGCTGTCGGAGTACGGCAGCGATCAGGAGTTCGCGGGCGTCGAAAATTTCCGTGTCTCGCTGAAGCTCATGCCGCTCCTGTCGAAAGAGATCGTGGTCGACGCGATCGAGATCAAGAACCTGCGCGCGAACCTTACGCGCGGCAAGGACGGCAAGCTGAGCATCGACGACCTGACGGGCGGCGAGAAGGCGGCGCCGGCAGCGAAAAGCGAGGCGACGCCGGTCAAAATCGACATCGATCATGTGACCCTGGAGAACGCGACGGTCACGTTTGTCGATCACGCGGCGGGCGCCAAATACGCGCTAACCAAATTGAACCTGAAGACGGGCCGCATCGCGAACGGCGTGCCGGGCAAGTTCGACCTCGAGGTCACGGCGCAAAGCGACAAGCCGAAGCTCAATCTCGACGTCGTGCTCAAGACCACGCTCACTTTCGATCTCGACAAGCAGCATTACGTGCTCGACGGATTGGATTTCAACGCGAAAGGCACTGCGGCGGGCATCGGCAACCTCGTCGCATCCGCCAAAGGCGATATCGATGCGAATGCTGCGACCAGGGAACTGGTCGTGTCCAGGCTCGCGGTTGCCGCAACCGGCAAACCCGAGGGCGGCGGCGATCTCAACGTGAAGTTCGACGCCCCCAAGCTCAACGTCACCAAAGACAAAGTGAACGGCGACAAGATCGCACTTGATGCGACGTTGTCCGATGGCAAGTCCAAGACGTCGGTCAAGCTCGATATACCGGGACTCGACGGCAACGCCAAGGCGTTTACCGCCGCGATGATGACGGTGAACGTCGAAATGCAGAAGGACGGCGCGACGATCAGGGCCAAGGTAACGAGCGCGCTCGCCGGCAGCGTCGACGCCGAAAAAATCGAGCTCGCGAAATTGACGGCGGTCGTCAATGTCAACGACCCGAAACTGCCGAAGAACCCGATCGATGCCACGATCACGGGCTCCGCCACGGTCGATCTTGCGAAAGAGAATGCGAGCTTCGTTTTCGCCACCAAGTTCGACGACAGCAATATCAACGGCAGCGCGGGGCTTACCAAATTCACGCCGCCGTTTTACACGTTCGACGTCAACATCGATCAACTCGATGCCGACCGCTATCTGCCGAAATCCGATCCCAAACAGAAGCAGCCCGAGCAACCGCTCGACCTGGCGGGACTCAAAGGTCTGAACGCAAACGGCAGCATCAAGATCGGCACGTTGAAGGTGGCCAACGTCAAGGCGGCAAACGTGCGTGTCGAGGTCAAGGCCGCGAACGGCCGCGTCGACGTAAGCCCGATCGCAGCCAACCTTTATCAGGGCACGCTTGCCGGCGCGCTGTCGGTGCAGGCTGCGGCGACACCCGTGATCGGCATCAAGCAAAATCTCACCGGCATCAACGTCGGACCGCTCCTGAAGGACGCCGCGAATTTCGATTCGCTCGAGGGCAAAGGCAATCTTTCGCTCGACGTGAGCGGGCAGGGGCAGACCGTCACCGCAATCAAGAAGGCGTTGAACGGCAACGCGGCAATCAAGTTGACTGACGGCGCAATCAAAGGCGTCAATATCGCCGGATCGATTCGCAATGCGAAGGCCAAACTGGGTGCGCTGAAAGGCGAGACAACGCAGGCCGCGAGCCAGACCGAGAAAACGGATTTTTCCGAACTGACGGCGAGCTTCAACATCAAGAACGGCGTCGCGCACAATTCCGATCTCGCGGGAAAATCGCCGCTGCTGCGGCTGGGTGGTGAAGGCGACATCGACATCGGCAACGAAAAACTCGACTACCTGGTCAAGGCGACCGTGGTGGCGACCGCCGCCGGTCAGGGCGGCAAGGAACTCGTGGACTTGAAGGGTCTGACGGTGCCGGTCAAATTGACCGGACCGTTCACTTCTCCACAATACAAAATCGATTTCAGCGGCATCGCGGCGGGCGCCGCCAAGGCCGTTGTCGAGGGAAAAAAGGACGAGATCAAGGCGAAGGTGCAGGACCAGGTGCAGGACAAGATCAAAGGGCTGTTTGGGCGCTAAGTTGCGGCGCAAGGAACGGCCGGCAAGCGCGCCGGCGTCCTTTGCGAGCAAGGTTGCGTGCTGGCAGACCAGGCATGGCCGCCACGATCTGCCGTGGCAGAACACGCGCGACGCGTATCGTATCTGGCTGTCGGAGATCATGCTCCAGCAGACGCAGGTAACGACGGTCATCCCGTATTTTCACCGCTTTCTCGCGCGTTTCCCCGATATCGAATCGCTTGCGGCGGCGGCGCAGGACGACGTGCTGACTTTGTGGAGCGGGCTCGGCTATTACTCGCGCGCCCGCAATCTGCATCGCGCGGCGCAGGCGGTGGTCGCGCAGCATGGCGCGCGCATGCCGCGCGAATTCGCCGAACTGCTGGCGTTGCCGGGCATCGGCCGTTCGACGGCGGCGGCAATTGCGGTGTTTGCATTTGGCGCCCGTCAGGCGATTCTCGACGGCAACGTCAAGCGGTTATTTGCGCGCCGCTTCGGCATCGAAGGCTATCCCGGCGACGCAAAGGTCGCGGCCGCGCTGTGGCGCGAGACCGAACGGCAACTGCCGTCGCGCGATATCGAGTCGTATACGCAAGGCTTGATGGACTTGGGCGCAGCGGTGTGCACGCGCAGCAAACCGCGCTGCGATGAGTGCCCGGTGGCGGCGGATTGCGTCGCGCTCAGGACGAATGCAATCAAAAAGTTTCCGGCGCCGCGCCCGCGCAAAGTGTTGCCGCAACGCCGCACCCAAATGCTCGTGTTGCTGCATGCAAGGCAGGTACTGCTGGAGAAGCGCGCACCCACCGGTATCTGGGGCGGCATGTGGAGCCTGCCGGAAGCTGCGGCGGACGCCGATATCGTTGCGCTGTGCGCAGAGCGTTACGGAGTGCGCGTCGCCGCATCGCAACCGATGCCGGCGCTTGCGCACGGCTTCACGCACTTCAAGCTCGACATCGCACCGCAGCGTTTGATCGTCAGTCACGTCGCGCCGCGCGCCGCGGCGCCGGGTGTTGCCTGGCTGTCGCTGGAAGATGCGCTGGGCGCCGCGATTCCGGCGCCGGTCAAGCGCATACTGATGACGATCGCGGCGGATTGACGGACGCGCTGCACCTCGTTACTGCCGCTATTTGACGTTCTCGATCGGGCTCGCGCTTTCCGTCGCCTGCTCGCCGCGACTTTTTAAATAGCGTTGCAGATCCGGTTCCCGGCGATACGCGCCGTCGACCACATAGTCGAGCGCGGCCATGAACGGGGCGGGCGGCAGGTAACCGTTGACGCGCGTTACGACGGCGCCGCGCTCGTTGACGACCAGCAGCGTGGGCGTGTAGCCGATCTTCAAATACCGCGCGAACGCTTTTTCGGTCCGCACGGTCCCGTCGATCCACGTGACCTCGCGGCTGCCGAGAATATTGATTTCGACGACGTCGAAGTTGCCGCGGGTTTTCTCAAC